>JBBRKB010000252.1:0-6141 GCA_038218385.1 Cytophagales bacterium
AGAAAATAAAGCCGTGCTGGTACGTGATGAAAATGAGAATGTCCACATCATTACCCAACACGACATTCTGAAGGCGATGGCATACTAGTCTCCTTCATTATTCTTCGGGAAGAATATTCCCCAAGGATGAGAGTTTCGTTCTACATATTTTTCTGAATTGGAAATATTTGTGTCTTACTGAACTTTGCACGATCTTTGTTGAATATTTTGAACACATTTACATTTATACATTTAAAAACTAGCTTATGAAAAAAATTATTTTATCTATCATCGTAATTGTTGCTGCCGCTGTTAGTTCACACGCACAGACGACCGTGTTCAAAGCATTTCGTGTTGGTCTTGGTGGTGGCTATGCAATCCCTAGTGGTGAAGGCTCCAAGGGGGGAGTTCTTTTTTATTTAGAACCTAATTATGCCATCAATGACAACCTCTCGTTTGGTTTACGGATGGAATTCGCTATTATGGCCAGGGGTTATGCCACGAGTTCAAATAACACCTTAAATTCGGATTTCGATGTTTCGGCTGTTGGTTCTTATACACTTAACAGCCAATACTATTTTAACACAAATGGTTTTCGTCCCTTCATTGGAGCGGGCATCGGATTGTATTCTTTTGCATCGTCAACTGTAAGTGATGGGAATGACCCTTACACCGTAGCCTCTGGTTCTCAATTGGGCTTCTATCCACGCGTGGGATTTGATGCTGGTCATTTTACAGTATCACTAGACTATAATATTATTGGTAAGACAAAAATTGAAGGATCAGACAACTCATTCAAGAATAATTACTTTGGAATCCGTGTTGGAGGATTTTTTGGTGGAGGAAGAAAATAATTTCAGATAACCACATTTAAAAAAAAAGGCTGCGATTAATTCGCAGCTTTTTTTTGTCTTTACTTATCTTCCAATATCTCAACCTCTACACGCACATTCTCCGCGGCTTGTGCGCTGTGCTTATCATGAATGGGACGCTTGCCGCCCCACGCTTTCACCTGCATTCGCTTAGAGGCAATACCTTCTGTTACCAGGAAATCACGGATCACTTGCGCACGTTCTTCCGATAATTTTTTAGCAGAACCAAAGCCCTCTTTCGTGTTGGTTAACGAAAAATAATTTTTGGAATCATCCATGGAAATAATTTTTCCTGGTGCACCACCATTGGTGTGTCCATGTATCTTTATTTTATATTTCGGATTTTCCTTTAACATTTCCGCAAGGCTATTTACTTCATACCGCGATTCCGGCCGCATAACACCTGCATCCTTAAAGAAGTATACATTATACATTACGGCTACGTCACCCTTTTGCAGCCTTACCAATTCAAAAGGTATTACGGTGTTTCCCTCACTATCTTGTGAAATGCCGTCACCCTCTGGAGCTTTGTATGGGATATCGCGCTGTGTCTTTCGATAGCCAAATACTTCACACACCAGGCTAATGTTTCCCGATTTGCTATTGGGCTCTGGTATCCTCACAGATTCATTGCCTTTGTATGTTCCTATTTTTTTTGATTTGTCAGGATCTATGACATCAACATCACCCGTAACCTTTTCATTATCGATGGCTCTGTAAAGTTCAAACTTGAACTTTTTTCCATTAATGGAATCATCTTCCTTATGGCTTGCTGGTTCACGTGTCTCTACCGCAACAACGTCTGCATCAGCCACTTCATTAATTTCAATTTTTTGCTGATCATCAGTGGGCTGGATTTCAACAATCTTTTCGTTTGTAACAGGGTTTATGTCTTGCGCATCTTGTGCGGCAGCTTCACCCAGAAAACCGTTATACACCCATGCATCTAAGAACTCTGATTCCGATCTGAGTCTTAGGGCTTCCGCCAATGCCTTTTCATTATCATCGGTATGCAAAACATATACATAGTATAGGTTGCGGTTAGGGTTCAATTCGAACTTGGTACTTGGATTTTGTTTTTTGGCATAAGCCGTAAACTTCATGGCATTTTTCTTGACTGAAAATGCACCAATTACTACATAATTGGAATTCAGATTACTGTGTGGCTGGTGTAACACTCCTCCATTTACTTCTTGGGAGTGTATTGATATAGCTATAAAAAAGCTCACCAGTGCAAAAAATTTGAGGTTACTCATAGCACTTAATTTGACGTGAACGGTCTAAATATTACATCAAATATAAAAAAGATTTACAGTAATTCAAGTAACACACTACCGATCAGAGATTTATCTTGAAGATGACACCTCAAAAGTTCGTTCCAAAGTATCCCCTACATCATCCACCAAGGTGAGCCTATGCATACCTGCACTTGCCTGAAGTGGCGATCGGTGGGTGTGTTGCGTAAGCCCTATGTATTCATCATCAAGGTGCCAATAGATAATGGCCTTGGGATTTCGATGGGCTACCTCAACAACCAATTTTCCTAAACTGCCATCGAGTTCATGCGGAATAAAAATCTTTGCATGCTCCTTGGGATAAATAAGATCCATGCTTGAACTTAAAGATGGCGGTTGACAATCAGGCCTGTAGGGTGGTAGTGTATGGTAAGAAAGATTTTTAGATCGATAATAATATTCTTCAACGGGTGGCAGCACAAACCAAGAGGCATCTTTTATTCTTGTTACGGATTCACAATCTGTATGCACGCGATACTCGCTATCCATCGACAAATGAACAAGTCGATGATACTTGCATGATGCACTTTCCAAGCTACTGTTGCACACCCAAACATTTTCAACTTCATCACAATGGTCACCCTTTCGCATTCCGCTCTTGGTGCACACTTCTATTTCCGTCATTTCTGGTAAAGGGGGTTGGAACCATTTCTTCGCAGGCAATTGTGAAAAAATATCAAACATAATAGGCGCTGCTGTTTCTGTACCGGTAAGTCCCGGCCGGCCTTCACCATCGGCATTACCAACCCATACCCCCACGACATAATCGCCCGTAACGCCTACTGCCCATCCATCGCGAAAACCAAAACTTGTTCCCGTCTTCCACGCTATTTTTTTTGAACTGCTGAAATATTTCCACCCTGTTTGTTCACCTGGCCGGTATACTTCTTTCAACATTTGAAACACTTGATAAATAGACGAAGCACTTACCCATGAATTTTCTTCAAGGGTAACCTTCACTTTACTGGATTGTATATATGTTGGGGAAAAATAATCACTTCTATCATATCGGTTTTTACCGGGGTGTTCGAAATAATGATTTAAGGTTCTTGCCATGGAACCATACATGCCGCTGATATCCCACAAGGTTCCTTCAGCACCACCAAGAATCAACGAAAGACCATAATGATCAGGGTCGTTTAACAAGGTGGTCATACCCACGTGCTGCAGTAGCGAGTGGAATTTTTCGTATCGATATTCCATTAGTAACTGCACGGCAGGAACATTGAGGGAACGGATCAGGGCTTTATCGGCGGCCACTGCCCCATCGTAATCATTGGAAAAATTTTTAGGCGCAAAGCCAGAAACCATGGTCGGCACATCGGGGAGCAAAGTTTTAGGAAGAATTTTCCCTTCGTCAATCATAGCGGCGTAAAGAAAAGGTTTCAAAATACTTCCGGTACTTCTTGGCGAGCGGATCACATCTACTTCATCCCCATGGGATTTTCGATCGGTAACATTTGTGTTTCCAACATACGCCAGAACTTCACCGGACGCCACATCCAATACTATGGTTGCTGCATTAAATATTTGATTTCCTTTTAATATCTGATGATGATCATCAATAATCTGCTCAGCACGCAATTGCAAATCATAATCAATAGTGGAAATAACTTTCTGTTGCGATTTCCCTTCCTTCATCACACGTGTCAACAAATGCCTGGCGTAGCGCGGGAGAGGTTGTGGCTTTTCCGGAATGGATTCTTCTTTCGCCAATGCACTGGTGAGCGAGTCAATACTGTTGTTGTCTCTTAGTTTATCAAGGAGTGCATTTCGTTTTGCTAAAAGTAATTGCCGGTTGCGTCCCGGGTGAATTAAAGAAGGTGCATTGGGAAGCACCGCCAGTAAAGCTGCTTCACTCCATGATAATGTGCTGGGATCTCTTCCAAAATATCGCCAACATGCAGATTCAATTCCAACTACATTGCCACCAAAGGGAGCATGCGAACTGTAGAGTTTTAAAATTTCATCCTTTGAATAATGGAGCTCAATACGCGTGGCTAAAATGATTTCTATAAACTTTTCCCAGACCGTTCTTGATTTCCCTTTTCGCGAAAGCCTAACCAATTGCATGGTGATGGTGCTCCCGCCGCTCACCACATGCCCTGCCGTTACATTATCTTTGAATGCACGGCTCATTGATAAAACGTCTACACCAGGATGATAGTAAAACCGCTTGTCTTCAAACTGTGTTACGGCCTTTGCAAATTTCTCAGGAACGGAATCAATAATGGGAAATCGCCATTGTCCATCGGCTGCAATGGTAGCGCTTAGTAATTCACCTTTTCTTGATTCCAGAATGGTGGAGTATGGATCATCAAACAAAGAATCAGAAACACAAAAATAGTACCCTACTGCAAGCAGTAAAAAAACATATCGTCCATATTTCCAATTCTTCACTTGATCAACACCTCAACTTAGTATTTCAACATCACCTTCATTGTTCCATGCAGTGACTTTAGCAATTTGCATAATTCTCTCCTACTCTCCTGAGCATATGTAAAGAGATGCTAAAGCAAACGACATAGAATCATTATTGAATAACTGGTTTTACCACTTCAACAACCTGCCCTTTCTTTCGTGCATAAATGCTATTGTCATACATAGCCTCACAACTCTGAGCTGGAAGATAGAACGTACCCGCATACGAAGCTGTAAGCATTACCCGATAGGTTTTTGTTTTTCCTGCATACAAATCAAAGTATGTATACACACGGTCATCACGAATATCTTGATAGGAAAAAGGATCGTTCTTCAAATATTCTTCAGCTCCTTCCAAGCGAAGATTATTAATCTCCCATCCTGACGGAAATACTTGCGCCAAAGCAAGGTTCTGGTACCACGACCGCACACCGGGATGGGTAACATTCACTTCGGCAATAAATTCGGTGCCTTGCTCAAGTCGTGAAGGGTCAATACTTTTTCCTTTTGTATCGGTGTACTTCACCGTGATGTTCATGTTGCTTTGTGCATCTTCTTCCTGCCCACGCGCTGGTGTGCCTTGCATAATCACCCGCACAAACAATGCACCTTTTCCATTGTTCACCACTTTAACATTTTCTTTTTTAACACCCTCAATCTTAATTGGCACTTGTGCCAGCGGCATGGCAGTAGTTGCCGAAACCGTTTTGCCATCTATGGTATGATCAAAATTCAATTCATTGCTTCTCTCAACACCTGTGAATGAAGAAACTGCTTTCAATGCAAAAGCAACTTCTTGTGTACTCATCCAATAGCCATTATTGCTCAAGCGTGCTGAAATTTCTTTTAGGATTTCAAAGGCCTTGGTCCGGTCATTCAAAGCCACAAGGGTTTCCATTATCAAAGCCTTGTCACGCAAAGTAGATCCATAGCTATACCCCAACTCACGATAGTCGCCTACCACTACCGACAAGTTTGATGTGATCTTCTTCGCGGCTTCAGGTTGCCCTGCCTTTGCATAGGAAATCGCCAGCATCCATGCAGCGGTTGTGTTAAGGTTGCCCATTTCGCGAAGGCGATTCATCGCTCCCAGATCAGGTGAGCCTGACAAGGCTAATGTATAGAGTCGATAGGCTTGCATCAGATCACTGTTATAATATTTATCCTCACGTCTCCATTCACCTGCTTTGTTCTTCTGGAATGATTTCCACTTGCGTATCATATCTGCCGGAACAAAATATCCTTTCGCTTCAGCTTCCAAAAGAAAATGTCCTGCATAGGTTGTTCCCCAACCATCAGCATTTTCACCACCCGGCCAATACGCCATGCCACCATCACGAAGTAAAAATGTTTTGAGCTGTTCAATGCCCGCAGTAACATTTCGTTGAATGGCGGCTTTCTCATTTTCCGTCAACACCTTTACCTGATCAAGGAATAATTGAGGGAACACCGATGAAGTGGTTTGCTCAATACATCCATACGGATATTGCATAAGGTAACGTAAGCGTGAAGTGAGATTGATCGGTGGAATGTTTGAAACTTCCAATGTTGCTGTATTTGTTCCGGAGATTCCA
>JBBRKB010000253.1:0-6132 GCA_038218385.1 Cytophagales bacterium
CCTATTTCATCATCGTTGGAAACGATGGGTCTTTCATCTCCATATCCTTTTGCAGATAGGAGAGAAGCAGAGACACCATGCGACACGAGATAGTCGACCACAGATGTAGCGCGTTTTAATGACAACACTTTATTGGAGGCAACATTACCAGAATTATCAGTGTGCCCGTTTATCTGAACGGTAAGGTTGGGATTGCTGAGGATTAAATCCTTTATTTTATCTACCTCTGTAAGGGATTCATCTTTAAGGGACGATTGGCCTACATTGAAGAAGATGTTTTTCAAAATTACTTTCGAGCCAATTTCTGCACGCACCATGATAATGTGCGTGTCTATTTCTTGAAATTCGGCAAACTTTGGAACGTTAAAGTTTATGGAGTTAAAGAGGTAGCCCGATTTCTCTGTTGACACACCATAGTTGCCACCATGCGGAATCACAAGTTCAAACTCACCGGTTTCAGCATTGGTGGTGAGTTTCGATAACACCTTTTTCGAAATGTTGTCGACCAGGCTTATGGTAGCTTCCAGTGGATTGGCCGTGATCTCATCAATTACTTTTCCTTTGAGCACAGTCACTACGCGTAAGGCTTTTTGTTGATTGATTAGAGGATCCACAAAATCGGTAGGCTTTGGTTTTACCTCTTTTGGTTTTGCGGCAGCTACTACCTCAACGGGCTTTGGCTTGGGTTTGTATTTTGGTTCGAGGAAGGTAACGGAATAAATATCCGCATCACCTTGTCCCCCTTCTTTCAAGGTGGAGAAGTAGCCTTTCTTTTTGTCAGGGGAAATGGTAAAGAAACCATCATACTCCCATGTGTTGATGGGCCATCCAATGTTTTCTGGTGATTGCCACTTTCCATTTTTAAATTCGCTAAAGAAAATATCGCTGTTGCCAAGGTTGGGATGTCCATCCGAACTGAAATACAACGTTACCCCATCGGGATGAATAACAGGTGCATCTTCATTTCCTTCCGTATTAATTTTCGGACCTAGGTTCACGGCCTTTCCCCAATCGCCTTTGCCGTCAAGCTCACTTACATATAAATCAAGTTCACCAATACTACCGTTACGGTTGCTGGCGAAATATAATTTTTTTCCATCAGCGGAGATGCTGGCACTCGTTTCCCAAAACATGGATGTATTAATGTTTTTGTTTAATGGTTTTGGCTTTGTCCATTGGTCTCCTTCCAGTTTGGAAACATAGATATCACCAGCTCCTTCTTCATAATACAGGAAAAGCATTTTACCATCGGGAGAAAGTGAAGCGGCAGCATCATTATATTGTTGATTAATGTTGGTGCTGATCTTCACAGGTGTTTGCCACGTGTTGTTAGCTTTATGGGTAATGTATATGTCTTCATAATTTTTTCCTGCTTTTGCAATCCGTTCATCATCGGTGCGGTTGGATGTAAAAATCAACGTGTTGCCATCGCCCGATATGAGTGGTGAATATTCATTATAGGGTGTGTTTACTACCGGCCCCAGGTTTTCTATTATTACATTGAGCTCATGCTGTGACAACGAATCGGCAATTCTACATTCCTGTATTTTTTTATCGGCAATGCTTGCCAGATTACTTCGTTTCTTTTTGAATTGCTCAAAATGTTCAATGGCTTTTTTAAAATCATTGGTATTCTGAAAGGCAACTCCTAAATGGTAGTCAATTTCATTGTTGATGTTGGGATTGAGGTTGTATGATTTGTTAATGTATTTCGCTGCTTTTGATTTTGTTTCTGAGTAGAGGTATGACATGCCCACCTTAAGGTTGACCGATGCATCGTCAGGATTTAACTCAAGCGCGCGCAAGAATAATTCAAGGGCATGCTTGTAATCTTTTTTGCCATAGAATTGATCGCCCTGCGCAACCAGATCTTTTTGGCTTTGACCATATACTACACTAGCGAGAAGAATAAAAAATAGCGAAATGCTAAAGTATCGGGTCATAGGATGGTCACATTAAAAAATAGAATTTTAAATATCGTTAAAAATAAAATTAAATCGGCCTGTGGCCATTTTTATTGGAATGCGGTGTAAGGTTTTGCTAAAAGATGATGATAATGGATGTGCAATTTCCCGATGTGGCTATAGATAATTGACTTATCCTGCTGTTTTTTAAAGGATTATATGAAAGTCAGTTAAATTATTGTCCATTGGTTAGAAGGAAGAAAGCTGGATTTATTATATTGAATTGCAAATGGGTATCAGGATAATTATGGTCATAATCTTTTTGAGCGCTGGATGTAAATCAGATGTGATCAACTGTCCTGATTTCAGACCCTTACGCCTCAAGAAAAGCAATCCCTTTAGGGCAAAGAATAATAAGAATATACCCACCTTATCGGCCTCATCCCACACTACTGAGAAGAGACCCTACACGGTGCGCGACAAGTCGCCAACTGTTGACCCAAAGAAATCTATGTATATAGAAGATTGGGATTGCCCCAGGCCAGGCGCCCAGCGAAATAAAAAGATTATGAAAGAGAGCATCAAGCGCATGGAGAGACAAATGAAAGAGGATACTCGAAGAAAAAGTTCTTCCGATACCTTGAGCATTCTCCCGGCCATTAACGATTGATGAAAAGTAGCCAACCAAATTTCTAATACCTTCCGTTACAACAAAATTATAATGTGTTCAATAGCGTGTACTTCTGCTACGCCTAAATCATACTTTGACTAACTTAGCTACCAGGAAACTAAACTCAATAAATTGTAAATGGAGGGAGAGAAATCAATAAACGGTGTCTATGCAATTGAAATTCCATCACTATTTCATTCATCAGATTCTGAAAAGCATTTTGACCGATGTATGGTATGTGAAAAGTATCTTCTTGAGGAAGGCACTGATTATATGATTGAGAAGTCCATTCGTCAGTTTCCAGACTTGCAAGTGACAGAGGTTATTTTTGAATATGCCATTTGTATGGATTGTGCCATTCAATTAAATGAATCGATGAGCAAAGAAACACGGCAAGGGATAGCTGATTATTTTTCACGTTGTGAGAATTTACATAAAAGACAAAATCAATTTTCATGGGGGCAGGCTAAGGATGTAAAGCCTTTGATTGAACGTTGTGCATTGAAAGACACCTTGATATCCGATTGCATGGAGTATCAGATTATCGGGCAATGTAGTGGCACGCATTTATTATTGGCAGGGACACCGATGGCCATATCGCACGCAGCATTAGATGAAATGGCCGATCTCATGTCGGCAGAAAGCCTGGGGGAAATAGATGGCTTCATAGGCAAGTACTTCACCGGCCCCCCTGAAATAGCAGAATTATTAAAGAGAAAACTGATTTTTGTTTAGCCTCCAAAGCCCAAAAGTACACTCCATTTCACATTTCCCATTCCGGTATTTGGAATTATAATTTCCCAATATGAAACTGTGTCTTATTTATAAGATCGTTTTTGAGCTTAATTCGATGTTTTGTAGGGTGGCAATTGTTTTGCAAAACCCCTCGTATACCGAAATAAATTATTCGCTATGGAATTCAAAACGATTATCACCCAACTATATTTTCTTCTGATTTACGCAGATGGTATTATCGATGAAAAAGAAGTTGCGGTTGGAAAGTTGATGGTAAAATCGGAGGGATTAAACGAGGAGGAGTTTAATGCAGCGTTGGAATTATTAAAATCCAGGGATCAAATTGCATTATATAAGAATATTCTTGTCGGGCTTAAAACCTTAAGCAGAAAATTGCAAATAAGGGCGGTTGCTTGGTTGTGTGTGATCGCCAATGCGGATGGGTTCATGGCTAAAACCGAATGGCAGTTTATTTATAAAATATATCACCGCGAACTTAACCTCCCGTTAGATGAAATTATGAAAGCGCAAAGTGAATTGGTTCGCCTTACGCAACAGCAACGTGCTATTCAAACATTGACCCATGTTGAAATGTGGCCAAAAGTTAACAAGCAATATTCCTAAATATTCCACCAATACGTTAGCTTCACCACAAGCGATCTATTCTTCACATAACTTCCCGGTAAATAATTATCCGTGTATACAATAAATAAATCCGAAGCGGGTCGGTAGCGCCATTGCAGCCGGGTGTTTAAATTGAAATTGTCACGTTGTTGATTGTACTGTGCGAATGCTGTGAAGAATAACGTGTTTGTCATCGTGACATCCAGTCGTGGGCCCACCAGCCAAAGTGTTTTGCTTGAATAGGGTTCGGGTAATTGAATGTCATTAACCGTAGTGTTTATAGCCAGACTCACGTAGGGCTGAAACCTGTATCCCAATGATGTTGCCAGGGATGACCGTGTGCCATTGTAGTAACCACCAAAGCGCGTGGTGATGCTATAGGTAAAAAGACTTTGTGGCTTTGAATTGTATTCCAAACCAAAATCAACCCAGCGGTATTCCGTTCCGGTGGTCAATGTATCTCCACCGGTGTTGGTAGGATCAAAAGGGAATAGGAGCTTTACATAGGTGTCGTTAATCCAGCCATACACATTGTTAAGTTTTCTGAAGTTGATTCCATACCCTAATGTATTTTGATAATCCGTTTGCTCAAAAGATTCTGACATATAGGATGAGACGGATGCTTCAATAGCATGACTTAATATCGTTTTACTTTTTGGAAAAAATAATCTGGATACTGTCGGAGCTAGTCTTACATACCCATGACGTGGTACATACCCAACCTCAGCGTTGTAATCTTTACCCACATATTCATGCTTCCATAATACACTCCAATGTTTGGTTGCGTATTTTAAATTGGCTGCATGGGTGATGTCACGATTTCCTCCGTCCGGACTAAACGATTTTAGAAACATCGCCTTACCTGTCCACATGTTATTCGCAGAAGCGAGGTTATATTCTAGTCCTACATTTCTATTATATTGTGAATACCGTGTTACATCAGAGTCATTAGATGATTCATAGTTTAAGGATTCTTTATTGATAAACAGAAAACCAATGTTGGATCGTGCAAAGACTTTTCGTTGCACGGAGAACACAGAAAAATTTTGTTTCGGCACTCCACCAATAGAATCAATTTCATCGGTTTGAATATCCATCGCTCCAATGCGCCAGTTCTTGTTGATTTTGCCGCTCAGCCTTGCGCCAAACTGAATGGGAACACCCAGGCCAATGCGCCGCGAGAAAAACGGGCGGATGTTTTCGTAACCGAAATTGGCAAACAGGTCTCCATTCTCCAGAAAGAATTGCCGCTTCTCGGGAAAAAATAATTCAAAGCGATCGAGATTAGTTACTTGGTTGTCAACATCTACCTGAGAGAAATCAGGATTGATGGTAAGGTCTAAGTTAAGCGATGATGTGATGGCTATCTTCGCGTCTCCACCAACCGCGCCTCGTTTTGTGGTCGATGAGTTTTTTTCAAAGTCTTTTGACAATCCACCCAGTACATATGGAATGAGTGAAATGTTGGGGCCAGCTTCCGGAGGTGGCTGATCCCAGACCAGAATGCCTGTGTAGGCCAATGATGCGGTAGGAAATTGCCGGGGCACCGGAGCCCAACTCGATTTTTCTGTTGTCTTTACATCCAGTCTGCTAAAATTTATTCCCCATGTTTCAATACCTTTTTTGTATCGAATGGTCTTAAACGGTATGGCCATCTCAACAACGTATCGGTCGTCAAAATTTTTCACCACAGAAGACCATTTATTATCCCAGCTCAAATCTATTCTAGAACCTTCATACATGGTTCCATCCCATTGTGCGCCTGCCGCGTTCACTCCAAAAGAGAATCCATTGGTCTGATCATCAAACGGATCTAAGAAGAGAAGGAAGTTGTCATTTTTGCTAAAAGAGAAATCGCGCTTTAATGATTCAACAACGTAGCGACCACCCACCGCATGAAAGGCAACAACACTTAGGTATACCTGGTTGTCATCGTATGTCATTCGGACTTCGGTTTTCACATTCGCATAGCTGGTATCCATCGGTAGCACCATGTGAAAATCGGTTGCTACCTGCGCATCTAACCAAGCGCTTTCAGAAAGATCACCATTGATTTCAATAGGAGATGTGGCTTTTTTAATTTGGTAGCGGAAGGCATCGTTTAGCTTTTGGCCTGCTACTGGAAGCACAATAAAGTATACACCAATACATAAAACAACGAGACTTAGTTTACTTACGAACCGATTCATTTAGATAATT
>JBBRKB010000254.1:0-6120 GCA_038218385.1 Cytophagales bacterium
ATTTATTTAAGAAGGTAAACAATTGGAAAGGCTATCTCTTTAGAAAAATGATTGGCTTCGGAGGTTCTTTTGAATTTGATATTAAAAACCTAGGCAAAATAAAAGTTGCTGAAAATATGTTGGGGCCATTCAAAGAAAACCTTTTAGACGAGATTTATTTTTTGCATATACCCAAATCGATCTTGGCTTCCACTAGCCAGCCAGCTATTGTTGATATTGGGGCGAACGTTGGATTTTTTTCCTTAGCCGCATTTTCAAAATACCCCAAGGCAAGAATTTATGCCTTTGAGCCCCATCCCTATTGCTTCAAAGTATTAAGCGAATACCAAAAAAAGTTTAGTTCGTATAAGTGGATGGTCTTCAACAATGCCGTAAGTGATGCGGATGAAGAGCTTATCCTGAATACCGAAACGATCAACGGATTTACTACCATGGCTAGTATTTATACGAATGAAAACAAAGGCGAAGTATTTACTGTAGGGGCGGTTAGCTTTGATTCGTTTATTTGTCGGAATATGATTGAACACATTGACTTTATGAAAATAGATTGTGAAGGTGCGGAGTACTCCATTCTTTATTCTATGCCTAAAGAATTATTTGGAAAAATTAAATCAATGTGCATTGAAACCCATAGAGGGACTGAACAAAATCAAACTATCGATTTTTTAAATAATTTTATACAGGGTGTGGGATTCGAAACAAAAATTTCAGACAGAGGATTTAATGGATACATCTGGGCTTGGCGGAACTAATCACTAAAAGTACATTAAACCCAAGGATCCTTATGTATTGACGGGCGTGGTGTTTAGCGGAAGATTCAGGGGACAATACTTGAAGGGTGTTTGAGGTCTCTGAGTAAAATGGCGGATGAAATAAATGTTGTCGATTCTGGTAGCAAAGATGGAAAAGCTTAACTTCCATAAATTAACCTAAAACAATATGGCCTTTCTATTTGATTCATTTGCAGAATGGAAGCAATACGCCACAGAAAAAAGCATGGCCTTGCACAAAGTTGTATTGGAATATGAAATCAACCAAAAAGATCATAGTGAAACTCAAATAGAGGAAGGTCTCAACAAAGCCTGGACGGTGATGAAAGAGGCAGTACATACCGGGCTTACGGAAGAAATGACAAGTCGTTCAGGTATGATCAACGGTGGCGCCAAGAAAGTTTACCAATATCCAACCCCAGTGCTCTCTCTTGAATTTCAAAAATTAATTGCACGCGCGTTGGCCGCAAAGGAAGTGAATTCATGCATGGGTCGAGTGGTTGCTGCACCTACTGCGGGTGCTAGCGGTATTATGCCGGGTGTTTTATTTTCCTTACAAGAGATCCATTCTATTCCGGATAAAAAAATTATTGAAGCTATGCTGGTAAGCGCCGGCATCGGATTGATAATAGAGCAACGCGCTTCTGTCTCAGGTGCTGTAGGCGGGTGTCAGGCAGAGACAGGGAGTGCGGCGGCTATGGCATCCGGTGCTATTGTGTATTGCCTCGGTGGAACCGTTGATGAAGTGTTCAATGCTGTTGCCATTACCATTCAATGTATGCTTGGCCTGGTGTGTGATCCGGTAGCGGGCTTGGTAGAGGTGCCGTGTGTTGTGCGTAATGCGAGCGCTGCGGCCATAGCCTTTAGCTCAGCGCAGATTGCGTTAGCCCGGGTCGATAGTGTTATACCCGTAGATGAAGTAATAGAGGCTATGGGTGAAATTGGCGCTAGCATGGAAACACGTTACAAAGAAACCGCACTGGGTGGCCTTGCCGCAACAGCTACAGCAAAAAAGATTGCCAGCAAAGTACTCATCCGTGATATCGAAATCCTGCCGGATGAAAATACAGAGACTGAAAAATAATCAAGGCTTCACAATATCGGGCAAGACACTGTTGCCGAATTCATAAACAATAAACGTGACAATGACCGCCCACACGGAAGCACTTATGAACATGTAGACAATCACCTTGTCCTTCGGGCTACCAAAACTCACCGCTAGGATGGCTCCAATAATAGGTGTAAAGACCACAGGCGTGAGCGCTGCAACTCCAACTATTCCATATTTTTTCCAAAACGTTACAAACTTCCGGCTACGCCCCGAAAATCTTTTCTTAGGCTTGAAATATCTATTAATAACATTACGCCTGAGAAAGTCGCCAAAGAATACAAATGCCAGAACCACCGTCATGGTACCGGCTACGGTAATCAAAATAGAGGTGACCATGTTCAGCTTTGCCGCATACCCTAAGATAGGACCGAAGAAAAACTTCAGCATACTTAAAAAATAAATTGGAATGGCTTTTAAAATTTCTTCCCACATAATCGATTCACCTCAGCTTAAACAAACATCATTACATTTTTTCCCCGAACGATAAGTCGCCCGCATCACCTAAACCGGGCACAATGTAGTACCGTTCATTTAATTTTTCATCAATCGCAAATGTCCAAATGGTTAACGGAGTTTTAATTTCGTTTTGAATATGTTGAATTCCCTCCGGTGTAGCCACCAGAGATGCTACGTGGAGGTGCCGCGGAGTACCATTTCGCGAAAGCGTCTCTATTGATTTTACAAATGATTTGCCCGTTGCCAACATAGGATCGATTAAAATCAACTCTTTGTCATGCAAGGGTGGCGCGGCAATATAATCAAGGTTGATAGAAATTTCTTTTTCACCTTCTTTTCGATAAGCACCTATAAATCCACACGGAGACTTATCAAAGTAATGGGAAAACCCTTGAAAGAACGGAAGGCCAGCCCGAAGTACGGTTATCAATACCGGATACATGTCGAGCACATTTGCCTCGTGCGAGGCCAGTGGTGTATCGAAAACAACCTGTTTATAATCCAGTTTTTTGGAAATCTCAAAAGCCATAATCTGCCCCAGTCGCTCCATATTTATTTTAAATCGCATGGCATCTTGTTGAAGATTAATATGCCGCAACTCATATAAAAATTGATTGGCTATTGAATTCTTTTCACCTACGTTGTAAACCATATAAAAGTTAATAACTTCCTGAGTAAAATTGTAAAAATTTTCGCTAACACTGAATGAAGCTGCTTAAACAATTATGTGAAATACATGCGCCTTCCGGCAATGAAGGAGCCATGACCGAATTCTTGCTGAAATACATACACAAGGAACAAAAGAAATGGAAAGTTCAACCCGAGATCTATCAGGGTGACGGATTTCAGGATTGTATTATTTTAAAATTTGGAAATCCACGGACAGCAATCTTTGCCCACATGGACAGCATTGGTTTTACCGTGCGTTATTTTAACCAACTCCTTCCTATTGGCAGCCCCGATGCTGAAAGCGGAACAACATTGGTAGGACAGGACACCATTGGTCTCATTGAATGTCAACTTGAATATGATAATGATAGCCATGCCTTCTACAAATTTGGAAGAGCCATTCTACGGGGTACTGAGTTGACGTACAAAGTCAACTTTAAACAAACCGCCACCTATATTGAATCCGCCTATCTGGATAACCGGCTTGGCATTTATAACGCACTCAAAGTAGCAGAGACGTTAAAAGATGGAGTCATCTGTTTTAGCACGTGGGAAGAACACGGCGGTGGTGCTGTACCGTACCTGGCAAAATTTATTTTTGATAAGTGGAATGTCAAGCAAGCGCTGATCTCCGACATTACGTGGGTGTCGGACGGTGTTGAACATGGCAAGGGTGTCGCGATATCCATGCGTGACCGAAACATTCCGCGAAGGAAATTTGTCGATCGCATTATTGCCATTGCCGAAAAAAGAAAAGTAGACTATCAACTTGAAGTTGAAGGTGGTGGATCAAGCGATGGCCGCGAATTGCAGACATCCTCCATTCCTTTTGATTGGTGTTTTGTGGGTGCGCCCGAAGCGCATGCACATTCGCCTCATGAAAAAGTCCACACGCACGACATTGAAAGCATGATCAAACTTTATTCGTGGCTCATGAAAGACCTCTAGTAGTGATTCAAATATAAAATAACAACATCATGAATACATCCCGGAGAAATTTTATAAAAGCTTCTGCTGTGGCAGGAGCAGGTGTCACCATTCTACCATCTCATTTAATTTTTGGAAAAGATAAAGAACCTAAAGTCAGATTGGGTTTCATTGGTGTTGGTTTAAGAGGCCAAAGTCATCTCGAACTTGCCCTGCGAAGAAACGATGTTGAAGTGGTGGCTATCTGCGATATACAGGATCGTATGATTGAAAGGAGCAAAGATCTAATAAAGAAATCAGGGAGACCTATGCCACAAATTATTATAGATGGCCCTTATGGATACAAAAAATTATTGGAAAACAAAGACATTGATGCCGTAGTTATTGCCACGCCGTGGGAATGGCACACCATCATGTGCATCGATGCCATGAAGGCGAAAAAATATGTTGGCTGTGAAGTCATTACAGGCACAACCATTGAAGAGTGTTGGGAGCTTGTTCACACATCAGAAAATACAGGTATGCCTTTGATGATGTTGGAGAATGTGTGTTACCGACGGGATGTAATGGCGGTGATGAACATGGTACGTCAAAATGTTTTTGGAGAGCTCATTCATTTGCAGGGGGGCTATCAACATGATCTTCGTGAAATAAAATTTAACGAAGGGAAAAATCCGTCTGGACATGGTGCTGAGTTTGGTGAGAAAGCATTTTCAGAAGCGCAATGGAGAACACAACATTCGGTGTATCGCAATGGCGATTTATACCCCACACATGGCATTGGCCCCATTGCGATGATGACCAATATTAATCGTGGCAACAGGTTTACCGAATTGGTTTCTTATTCAACAAAAGCAAGAGGACTGCATGAACATGTTATAAAATCCGGAGGCGCTAATCATCCTAATGCAAAAGTGGAATTTAAATTAGGTGATGTTGTCACTACCATGATAAAATGTGCCAATGAAGAAACTATTTTACTCCAACATGACACCAATTTACCGAGACCCTATTCACTAGGTTTTCGCGTGCAAGGCACCAACGGCATATGGATGGATGTGAATAAATCCATTTACATAGAAGGTGAGAGTGCCAAGCCACATCAATGGGAAGATGCACAACCTTGGCTTGACAAATATGACCATCCGCTTTGGAAAAAATAGGGTAACGATGCGGCAGGTGCAGGCCATGGTGGCATGGACTGGTTTGTACTGAATGCATTTGTGGAATCTGTGAAAAGAAAAACTCCCACTCCACAAGATGTGTATGATGCCGTGACCTGGAGTGCCATTACACCGCTTTCTGAAACGTCCATTCGATTGGGTGGTGAAACGGTCGATTTTCCTGATTTTTCCAATGGAAAATGGATGTATCGTAAAAATGATTTTGCGCTTTCAGATGCGTATTGAGGGTTTGATAATGAATCAAAAATTCAAATTAGATTACCAATAAACTGCGATTATCTTTGCGGCCTCATTGATGAATCATGAAGATAAAAGAGCTAGAGTTTAAGAAATTTATTAATGCTGAGAAGATCCAGAAAAAAGTAGCTGAACTGGCTTCTCAGATCAATGAAGATTATAAGGACAAAACCCCGGTGTTTCTTCCCATCCTAAATGGGTCCTTTATTTTTGCCGCTGATTTAATAAAAGAAATTTCCATTGCTTGTAAGGTATCTTTTGTAAAAGTTTCGTCATACAGCGGTGCGCAATCAACCGGCCAGATCAAAACCCTAATCGGCCATGACGCGAGCCTCTTTAATCAAAACCTCATCATCGTAGAAGATATTGTTGACTCCGGTTTGACACTGGAAAAAATAATGGAAGAATTACGGGAGTTGGGCACGAAATCCGTGGAGGTAGTTTCCTTGTTAAGGAAAAAGCCCGCCCGCGAAAAAGGCGTTGATGTAAAATACATTGGTTTTGAAATCGAATCAGAATTTGTGCTGGGCTATGGCCTTGATTACGATGGGTTAGGCAGAAACCTCAAAGACATATACAAGCTGAAAGAACCAACTTTACCGGCTGATTCATCGGCAAGCCATTAAAATTATTAACTTCGCCACCCGGCCATATTCTGAATGGCTCTTAAACCTATTTATTTGACTAAATAATTACGCATGATTAACATGATCATCTTTGGCCCTCCAGGAGCAGGGAAGGGCACGCAGAGCGAAAAGCTTATTCA
>JBBRKB010000255.1:0-6119 GCA_038218385.1 Cytophagales bacterium
ACAGCTTCATGTTTTACGGAAGGAACTTCTTTTAAAATTTTCTCAAGCTCAACACCAAAATTTTCGATGGTTAGTAAATCCGGGCCATACACTTTTATTCCCATGGGCGCACGCATACCGGTTTGTAACATGATCAACCGCGTCTCAATAGGTTGAAGTTTTGGTGCTGATGTCACACCGGGCAACTTCGTTACCTTAATGATCTCATTCCAAATATCATCTGGCCGTTTTATTTTTGGCCTCCAGTTACGGAAGTACTGGCCATCGTCATCTCGTATCAATGCTGATTCATTAACACCTTTGACCAACGCTTGTTCTTGTGTAAGGGTATCCCCTGTTGTGAGTATAAAACGGTTCTTCTTGTCGGTCTTAAAAGTTTCGCGGTGGCCCCTTTCATTGAGCATGTACTCAGGCTTGTAGTTGATAATATTTTCAAACATGGAAATGGGCGCAGGATCAAGAGAGGATTCTGTTCGTCCCATTTTCCCAACCACTACATCAACCTCAGGAATGTTATCAACGAGTATGTCTAGCTTCTTCAGTACCTCCTGACTTTCTTCAATACCGGCATGTGGCATAGCGGTGGGCATAAGTAAAAAACTTCCTTCGTTCAAACTCGGCATAAACTCTTTTCCAACACCTGGGAAGGTATGACTCGCACCCGACCAAAGCGCAGTCGTGCGTATGTTCCACCCCACTCTATCAAATCCTTTTGCCACAACACCAAATACATTGGCAAACCCCAACCAAATGGTGACACCAAACAGGATGGTGAAGATTGGCAATGCAAGAAATTTCCACTTGTTTACCAAACACCACTTGAGAATCGATTCATAGTAATGTACAATGCTCATTAAAACACCAAGTATGAATCCGATCAACACAAACACAAACAGGTAGTTTATAAGTACATGTGTCTGATGGCCCAGTGGCATCCATTCTTCTGTGAGAAAAAATGAGGTAACGAGCACAACTAGACCGATGTTAATGTATGAAGGATAATTCCGTTTTGTTTCGGGCCAATGGTTTTCAAAAACATTATTCAATCCGATCAATACCAATACCAAAGGAATCCACAAGTGATAAAAAAGAGCCAATAACAACCCCGCCGCAATGAACCCATAATTCCAAAAACGTCTTACACGCTTGTGGTCATAGCGAATAGAAAATAGTAAATGAGTAAGCGCTGGAAGAATGACGATACCAATAAGAAAAGATGCCGAGAGGGCAAATGTTTTTGTAAACGCCAGCGGTCTGAACAATTTTCCCTCTGCCGATTCCATGGCAAAGACAGGAAGGAAACTCACCACGGTTGTAGCTAACGCTGTGGTAATAGCGGAAGCAACTTCCGTTGTTGATGTATAGATTACTTCGCGCAATTTATTTCCTTTGGCTCCATGGTTCTCCGGAAGCTCAAGGTTCCGGACAATGTTTTCAACAAACACAATTCCAACATCAACCATCACACCTATCGCGATAGCAATACCCGATAAAGCAACAATATTTGCATCCACACCGGTATAGCGCATAACAATAAACGTCATGAGTACTGCCAAGGGTAAGAGCGATGAGATCAACAACGAAGCACGCAGGTTTAACACCAAGACAATCACCACAATGATACTGATCAAGATTTCATGCGAAAGTGCTGTCTCTAATGTGCCAATGGTTTCGTGAATGAGCTTGGTGCGGTCATAGAACGGAACGATGGTCAGTTGTGATTCCCTTCCATCGGCTAATCTTTTCTTAGACAATCCCGGAGCTATGGTTCTGATTTTTTCCTTTACCTGATTAATTACTTCAAGCGGATTGGAACCATACCTTGCAACTACTACCCCGCCCACTACTTCAGCTCCCGCTTTATCCAGCACACCGCTGCGCTGCGCAGGACCTAATGTAACCTTTGCCACATCACCCACACGAACGGGAATATTTTTATTGACCATCACAACCGCTTGCTCGAGGTCTTCAATTTTTTTAATGTAGCCAAGTCCGCGCACCAGATATTCTGCACGATTGATTTCAATGGTGTTGGCACCTACATCACGGTTCGCATTCTTCACCGCCATCATCACCTTATCAATACCGATGTTGTATGCCTTCAGCGCAGCAGGATCAACATCCACCTGATACTCTTGCACAAACCCACCAATGGAAGCAACTTCTGAAACGCCTTCAACAGCATTCAATGCATACTTGACATAAAAATCCTGAATGGTACGCAACTCGTGAAGGTCCCAGCCGCCGGTAACATTACCATCTGCATCACGACCTTCAAGTGTATACCAAAACACCTGACCCAGTCCGGTGGCATCAGAGCCTAACATGGGTTGGACGCCATCGGGCAAACGTCCTTCAGGCAACGAACTTAATTTTTCCAGTATGCGTGAACGCGACCAATAAAAATCAATGTCTTCGTTGAAGATGATGTAGATGCTGGAGAAACCAAACATGGAAGTACAGCGTATCGATTTCACACCTGGAATTCCCAAGAGGGAAGTCGTAAGTGGATATGTAATCTGGTCTTCCACATCTTGAGGCGAACGACCGGGCCAGTCGGTAAAAACAATTTGTTGATTTTCACCAATATCAGGAATAGCATCGACAGGCACAGGATCGGAAGGAAGCACACCGGTGTTCCAACCAAATGGCGACACCACTATTCCCCATGCTGTGAAAACAACAAGAATAAGGACAGTCACCAGTTTATTTTCGAGAAAATATCGAATGATTTTATTAAGCATGCTTTACACCTGATCGTAGGTTTATAAATTTAAATAGAATGAGGAGGACTGAAAAAATCAGCATCGTTCTGGATACAGAACACGAATCCACTTTTGTCAAAACGCAGTTAACAAATGGATATTGAAACGATCAAATAAGGAAAGATTGCACCATCACCTTTACATCACGATGGAGTAACGGTGGTTTATAGGAAACAAATTGAGAAGTGTATGTGGAATGGGAATAATCAAGGATAAAAACAACGGCATTTGAAAGGGTAACAAAATCAACAGGCGATAAGGCGAAATGCTTAGAAGCTTTGTATTGGTATTCAGTGCCATCAAACACAACGGATTTTTCTTCACAGCAGCCTTTTTTACCTACGGTAGAACATGTCTTATTTTCTTTGGCCATGTCTCTCGCCATAAGTTCCATTGCACATGGAGCGGCTTTTTCAACAATTGAAATATGCTGTACATGACCCCTACAAAGGTGCATGTTGATGGTGAAACTGGTAGACGAAACCAGTACCAGCAGGCCGAGCACAAAGGATAGTATGGTTTTAAGAATTTTCATCCGTGAATCAAATATACGGAGATTGTTGAAAAGGGATTTATATTTTAAGTAGAAAAGCTTATAACATTGACTGAATCCAGATTTTAAGATATAAACATGACATAAATATTAGCTATGAGGTAGAATGACGGGTAGGTTAGGGTTATATACCTAACCCCAACTGCTGCTCATCCTTCTTCTTCTTAACTGCCTTAACTTTGCCGGCCTTCACCGACACAACATCACCTGAGCGGATGTAGAGCAAGTATCCATCTACATCAATAAAATTCATTTGCCGTAAGGTTTGAATGTAGTCCAACACCTGATGTTGATCGTGTGGTGATGGTTTGCCAGTTTTGAAATCAATGACAATGGCTTTTTGATCTTTATAAATTAGTCGATCGATGCGGCTTTCTTTTCCTCCTGGCAACAGTATGGGTACTTCATTTAACACATCCCATTCAGAAGAAAACCACGAAGCAATTTGAGGCTCTGAAAACAATTGCTTCAATTGATGTAGCAAAGGTTCACGCTCTGCCGATGTGATCAATCCATTTTGCATCAGGGCATCAAGTTCTACATCGAGATCATCAACATATTTAATTCTTGAAAGAACGCTGTGGATGTAAACACCATAGCGCGCCTTGTCCATACTAACATCTTCTATTTTATCAAAATATGTTGAGGCGGCCTGACGGATCACCAACTTTTTGCGCCATGATGTTGACGTGTATTCACGAAGCGAAATGGCAGCAGCCGAATTTTTTTTCTTATCGGAAATTAAAGGAACAATATTTCCAATCTCTAATGTCCTATCGCCTGCATTCCAATTGTTTTGAAAAGACATATCTGACTGAATGCTTTCGTACAGTAAAAAAGCTACAGACTTTTTTACATTCCGCTCTTCAGGGTCAGGAGCAATGGCGATCAACCCTTTTTCAGCGCGCGTGAAAGCAACATACAAAAGATTGAGGTTATCTAAATATGAGCGCGTTTTTTCTTCTTCGTAGTATGTTTTGAAATACGTTTTTTCAAGCGTGCTTGAATATTTCACCGGAATATATCCAGCCTTGTCAAACGGAGGCTTGAGATCTTTTACCCAAAGGTTTGGCGAACGCAACGCATCATGGTCAAGGTTCCAGGAACAGAAGGGAATGATCACATATTTAAACTGCAATCCTTTTGATTTATGAATGGTGATAATTTGTGCCGCGTCCACTTCCCCTGATACCTTAATGGACTTCTTCGTTTTATTTTCTTCCCACCATTCCAAAAATAAACCTAGGTCATTACGTTCGCGTGCATAAAATTCTAAAACCAAATCCTGAAACGCCTGAAGGTAGGCCAGTTCGCCTGTGAAATTTCCGAGTTCAAAAATACTGATGAGTGTTTCTGTTAATTCAAATAAAGGAAGTTTTTTGAGCGCGGCCTTTTCTTTTGTAAACGTATCGGGCAACCACGATTCAAAGAACACCAGTTCCGATACAGCAAAGACTTCTGTAAGGTTTCGATCAACGCCCTTTAACCTTGAAAATTCATACGACAATTGTGCGCGTGCAATGGCGTCCATTGGATTAAGCAGATACTGCATCGCTGCCAGCAAGAGGTTTACGGTTGATGCGCCATCCAATCGAAGGGATTCATTGGAGATTACATCATAGCGACAATCACCTCGCGCATTCTCAGAATTTCGGTAATTCAACAAATGGGTTACGATTTCCTGGCCTTCGCCGTTGGTCCTTACCAGAATGGCAATGTCTTTCAATTCAACTTTTTGATCTTGCAACTTTTCAAACCATTGAGGCACTAAATCCAGTGCGGCGTCTTTCCATTTATCTTCCTTCTCCGCTGCTTCCAAAAATTTAACATGAACAAACCCAGGTGTATCTTTCGATGTTGCTTGCGCTACATCTGCATACGCCAGCTCCGATGCCGATTGTCCGATAGCAGTGGCTATCCTCGTAGCAGCCTGTTTAAAAAGTGTATTATTGAAATTCACCAAGGTAGGTGAGCTGCGGTAGTTGCTATTCAATTGCAAAGTGCTTGCCCGATCGCTACCAATTTGTTGCTCAACATTATTTTGTAATAAGTTTAAGTCGCCTCCACGCCAGCGATAGATGGCTTGCTTCACATCACCCACAACCGAACTGACATGTCCCTGATCTAAACTGTTGGTAAGAAGTGGTAATAAATTTTTCCACTGCAAGCCAGAGGTGTCTTGAAATTCATCAATGAGGTAGTTTTTATAAAACGACCCGACCTTCTCATATATAAAAGGTGTGTCGCTGTCCTGTATAACACCATTCAAAAACTTGGGAGCATCAGCCAACAACATGAGGTTGTTCTCATCTTTATACTCTTTTAATTTTCTAGCAATGTCGGCAATCAATCCGAAAGCGTAAAAATTATTCAAGGCAACCTCTGCTGAGATGGCCTCTTCAAAATGATCATCCCAATAGTTCAGAATCTCATTGCATATTCTAAAAAGTTTATCATTGGCTAATTGGATTACAAGGGCTTCGTTCTTGGATTTTTTCGCAGGCCAGTTTTCCGTGAATTGAAACTCGCCCATGACGCGTTTTCCTTTTTCAGGAAATTTAATAACTGAAGGCAGCTTGGAAAGATTTTCGAAGAACGTATACATACTTCCACTTCCACCCCACTTGAAGTCGGAAACGACAAGCTCGTTGCTCTTTATTATATTCATGGCCTCTGAAGCCCTGATTTTAATATAATTTATAAACGCATACTTTCTCCCCTGCAATTCGCCCAACAGATTTCTAAAAAATTTTTTATCCTGTGTGGCCGTAATCACATCGTGTTCAATCTCCTTGAACTCC
>JBBRKB010000256.1:0-6115 GCA_038218385.1 Cytophagales bacterium
ATTTTACAAAAGGCTTTTGGAAATAACCCTTTGTCTAACTTACTGATGGCTTTGTGAACATCTTCCTTGGAAGCAGAAACACCTCGTTGATTATAGCGGTCCGACACGTATGGTAAAGACTATTTTTTGATGTGCAAATGTGCAAATTTATTGGGGAAATATGGGGGAATGAGTTTAAAAGTTGATTCAATTATCTGCAATCGGATATAATTGTAGGTATGCTAAATTGGAGAACACTCATTTTTCGTTAGCAATCAATAACTTTTTGAATCATTTGCCAGCATCAAAATTCATCACAAAACAGGAGACTCCTACGGAGTCGAGATAACCACTACTTCATAAGCTATAAACAGGAAGCTCCTCCGGAGCTGTCAATATGGAATGCTTGGCAGCAATAAGGTAGCAACAATTCGAGAAGATAAAATGAAGGCATAAACCCAAACCGGGTGGCATCGGAACTTACTGCTCGTCAGATTATCTAAAAGTCCTATAGTATTGATGATCCTCACATAACTCCGTTAGGAGTTTCCTGTTTATAGATTTACATTTTAGAATATACATGGCTCCGTAGGAGCCTCCTGAAAAGAGAAGATGGCACAAAGAATAGTCAACCATGGTTGATATCTGCTAAAATAGCAAAGGTGTGTTTATAGGGCGGTTGTGCTTAATGTCAAAAGAACTTTCCTCTTAATTAATTAGCTAAGATCGATCTTATATTTGTACTTTCGATTTAATGGACAACAATGATTTAAATAAAGACAATTTAATTAAATATTGGATGGATGGCTCTGATGATGATTATGAGACCATGATGGCAATGTTTGATTCTATGCGTTATAGTTGGTCATTATTCGTAGGCCATCTCATGATGGAGAAGTTATTAAAAGCATATTATGTTAAGGTCAAATCGGATTATCCACCATTTATTCATAATCTTTTAAGATTGGCTGAAAAGGCCGACTTAGAATTGACCGATGATCTGAAGGAGCAACTTGCAACAATTACAGCTTTCAATATTAACGCCAGGTACGATGACTATAAAATGAGTTTTAAAAATCTTTGTACGCCTGAATTTTCTACTGAGTGGATAGATAAATTAAATAAACTTAGACCATGGATAAAGACATTGATATTGCAATAGCTAAATTCCTTGATTTGATAAAAGGACAATTCTCAAATATTGAGACTGCATATTTATTTGGGTCTTATGTAAAAGGTAAATCAACAGATGACAGCGATATAGATGTAGCATTAATTTTCACAAATCTAGATGATTCCAAAAGATTTGATATTCAAGTTCAATTGATGTTGCTTGCTGCACAGATAGACTCGAGAATAGAACCACACCCTATATCTCATGATGATTTTAACTCGGGGAATCCATTTGTTGTTGAAATTAAAAAGACAGGAATAGAGGTAATGGCATAAGCACAAATCACAACATTAAAAATTTGACTTTTAGCAAGGTGCATCAAGCATCAAGCTACTATTGAATACCTCCCAAATAGATTTGCTTTTTAAGAGATACAAAGCCAGCTACACAGCAAATGATTACAAAGGAGCAGATTGGTAAATTTGAATTAGATAATGAAATTAAACTCCCAGATAATTACATCCATTTCCTGATAAATTCTGACAAAAGTAAATACTATCATAAGGAGTTTATCAGGGTTCATGTGGATGGATATTTCCAAGGGGATTCATTGGTAGAATTTTATAACCTTGACCAGTTGAAAGATGGATTGCAGTATAAAGAATTCATGATTGACTATCAATCACATTTTGATTTGTCACCTGATTATGTGGAGGCTGATAAATTAATTCATATTGCTGAGACTCTTGGTGGAACAATTGACATTTCGATAGGTGGAAAACATAAGGGAAAATATTTTCAGTTGACCATGGTGATTTTGGAATAATCTATTTGGCTGAAAACTTAGAGGAATTTCTATTAACGATTGTCTAGGTTCAGGTATTAATAATTGAAAAATATTGGAAAGCCAAAGCCTTCAACCGATACTACCAATCCCGCATCCCAAATCGAAAGTTTGGTATGATGAATTTACTTTGAGAGTTGGCGACAGCTTAAGGCGTTCTATCGACAACGGATTGAAAAATTCACGTTACGGAATTGTTGTTTTATCAGAAGCATTTTTTAACAAAGAATGGCCTCAAAGAGAATTGGACGGAGTATTTGCAAGAGAAGTAAACGGAGAAAAAGTTATTCGGTTGCGCCTAGTGCGGCCTTGCTTCCCCGCAGAGAGTCTGCCTCGCTTCGGAAAAAACCCGAATTACAGACGAGTCGAAGTATCCTGTTTACCGATGATAGCCATGATTTCTACCCTGTTACCAACAACACGGAAGTAGATACTTTCTGAAATATAGTCGCAGCGATGGTAATCGACACCGTACTTTGGAACACTTTGATAGAGTAGTGCGCTTTTAGCAATCTCTTCGAAGCAAGCAATAAGGCCAGCGTAGTAACGCTCTGCTTGCTGCTCACCAAAGCGTTCATATCCGAAACGATACATATTCTTCAGGTCTGTTCTAGCAGCTTCGCTCAGAATATAATCAAGCATTCAAGCCAAGGTCATTTCTGATTTCTTGACGAATCTCTTCGGTAGATAGATCAGTGAAACCACTTTCTTCTGCCTTCTTCAACCTTGCTCTTACATAATCGATATGCTCTTGCTCTGTGCGTGCTTTACGAATCAGGTCATTGACAACATCACTCTTAGAACTGAATTCTTGGCTTTCGACCTGAGTGCTGAGCCATAGATCATTGGGCGCTGTGAATGTTATACTTTGTCTAGGCATAGTAATTATTTATTATGTGGTTCAAATATACACCTAAAATACATCACATGTAATATTCTTCAAGGAGACTTTTCAGGTGGCTAGTCAAGAACTTGAAGGGAGCCATTTAAATTATCACTGTATCTGTATCGCTGTTAGCCTTTCACAACTTCATTTTCCTATAAAATTCCCAAACAACAATCCCGAGACAAACCGAAACATTAAGCGAATGTTTCGTGCCGGCTTGTGGAATTTCTATGGCTGCATCACCTAATTTAATTACCTCATCACTGATGCCGTCTACCTCGTTGCCGAAGACGAGGCAGTATTTTTTGTTTGGGTTGGGCATGAAGTTTTGAAGGGATTCACTTTTAGTGGTTTGTTCTATTAAAATGATTTCGTAACCATTTTGCTTTATCGTTGTGATGGCATCTGTCGGATTTGAAAAGTGTTCCCATGCAACAGATTCGGTTGCTCCGAGTGCGGTCTTTTGAATTTCGCGATGAGGAGGTGTGCCGGTTATTCCTGTGAGGAAAATTTTTTCAACACGAAACGCATCGGCAGTTCGAAATGCTGAGCCAACATTATGCAGGCTTCTCACATTATCGAGCAACAAACAAACGGATAATTTTTCTGCTTCTTTAAACTGATCTACGGACATGCGGCCGAGTTCGTCCAGCATCATTTTTTTCATATCATATTTTTTAACGCTGCGAGTTTCTAGCTGCGAGTAGTGTGTGTGGGTTTG
Organism: Cytophagales bacterium; assembly: GCA_038218385.1. GTDB lineage: Bacteria > Bacteroidota > Bacteroidia > Cytophagales > Cyclobacteriaceae > JBBRKB01. Next base: position 3,545 of record JBBRKB010000256.1, read on the forward strand.
GGGTTTGAGTCAATATTCGACATTGTCGATATGATGGAATTGAAATTATTTCGCATCAAGATCTGGGAGAATAAATTTATCTAACGCGCTGGGTTGCTTCATCAAGGCTTCTATAGCATCAGGGTCACGTGGTGCTGATGCTGATAAAAGTTCACATCCATTTTTCTGGATTAAAAAATCATCTTCAATCCTTACCGCGATACCCCACCAGCGTTTATCACAATCACTGTTGTCGTTAATGTAAATACCAGGCTCGATTGTGATCACCATGTTTTCCTGAAGAATCCCTTTGCTTCCTTTATCATGTACATCAAGGCCAATGTGGTGGCAACATCCATGCGGATAGTAAATGTTGGGCTGATCGGGTTTCTTGATAATACCAAGCTCAGTCAATCCTTCGTTAACAACTTTTTTTGTTATCGTAAACAACTCATCAAATGAGGTTCCTGCTTTACAAATCTTCATCGCTTCTTCCTGCGCCTTCAACACCAAATTATAAATCTGTTTTTGTTCGGGTGAAAATTTTCCATTGACAGGTATGGTGCGGGTGATATCAGCTGTGTAGCCGTGAAACTCCGCACCCAGATCCATCAAGATTAATTCCTTTGGATTAAGGTTTGGTTTATAATTATCAATGTAATGATGAATACACCCGTTGTGTCCTCCACCCACTATGGAAGGATATCCAACATCTTCTGCTTGGTATTTTTTAAAAACGAATTCATGTATGCCCTGTACCTCGCGCTCTGACATGCCAGGCTTTATGGCTTTCATCACCTCTACCTGTCCCAGACACGAAATCTTCACCGCCTTTCGTATCATCTCAATTTCTTCTTTGGTTTTTATTCCACGAAGATCACTCATGATATTATCCAACATTTTCGTATTAAGATTAGAAGAAGGACTCTCAACATGCATAAGCGTTGTTGCATCTTTGCGAGGGTATTTTGCTTTTACTTTAAATTGTTCAATGAGGTCATACAAGTCAGATGAATCTTTCGGATCATCGCGCACATCGTTTTTGAAATCATAAAACAATACCTGATCGAACATTGAAAAGTCCAGCGCATACTTCTTGAACTCGCTGTTATTAAAGGCTTGCTCAAGCCCCAAACGTGTTTTGGTTTGTGCGTCACCCAGCCGTCTGCCTGTCCACATTTCTCGCTGTGCATTGCGAGGCTGCACAAAAATTATTTCATCATACTTTACAGTGTTGGCTGATTGTTTTTCTTTAAAAATCAACAAGACTGCATCTGGTTCTTTGTAGCCTGTGAAGTAATAAAAATCAGGATCTTGATGATAGGTATAATCAACATCATTGGCGCGATTGCGCACGGCATTGGCAAAGAATACTGCTACTGAGTTTGGCGGAAGTTTTTCGCGAAGCTTTGCCCTTCTTTCTTTGTGAAATTCTTTTGATAAAAAGTCGGTAGGTAGGTCAGGGTTTTGTGCGTATGATGTAGAAATCATGAATACGCACATAAAAAGAATTAGATTCTTCATGAAAAGTAGGTTAATGAATGTTCAGCGTGAAAGTCGTGAAAATTTTTGAGTTACTAAGGATGACTCTCATGCCTTGACAGGTGAGTTGTGCGCGGAAGAAAGTTGTTTGCTCGAAACTCAAAGCTCGCAGCTCGCAGCTAAATTTAGCTGTCCAACGCCTCAAGATAATAATCACTCCCCTGTCCATACTTAATAAGATCCTTCATCAGGTACCGCTCCATCGTCAACAAATCTTTTACTTTAAAATCACCATTGGCCAGAATGTGTTCCACTACAAATTCGTGAACCTCACCATGGTTCGTCAAGCGGTAGCGTTTACCAGCGCGGATTACGTCAAAGGAAATGCCCGCCATTTTTAAAGATCCTCCTCTCGTTCAAGCATCAGAATGGAAGCTTGCGGAACGATATAGTACTTTTCATTTTCATACATAACTTCCACAGCACTTTTCTGTAAAAAGATAGCAAGGTCACCCTCTTGTGCCTGAAGGGGTAAATATTTTACCTGTTCACCACTGCCTTTCCAAACTTCATCTTCATCTGTTGGAATCGGTAAGGGATAGCCCGGCCCAACTTTAATGATGTACCCAGTTTGTATTTTTTCCTTTTCCTGAACGCCTTGAGGAAGATACAATCCACTTGCCGTTTTATCGGATTGTGCAGCGGGATTGATCAATACACGATCGCCTACAACAATTAATTTCTTTAGTTTATTATCAGCCGTAACCTTCATTAATTTTAATCGGTATAATCTACATTACTTCAGTTCCCTTCTCGCGCATCTTCATAAACTCACGATAGCGCCTGACCAGTGCGATAGTAAAACCAGCCATGAGCACCAATGTTCCAATCCACAGAACATTTATAAACGGTTTCTCCAGCGCCTTCACCACCACCCAATCTTTCTGACGTGTATTTACCAGAAGGGTAAACTCATTCGTTTCCGGATGGATGGACATAAGTGTGAACTTAAGTCCGGCTTCAGGAATTTCATCGGGAATGCGGCCAGCCATTTGATCCCGTATTAAAAAGATGGGCTCAGCAACGTACTCGGCCTTTTCGGCTTTCACG
>JBBRKB010000257.1:0-6099 GCA_038218385.1 Cytophagales bacterium
TTGCATACACAGGTAGGCAGGTATTTGTAATACATCTATCACCTCACCGGCAGCTTTGGCCTGATCGGGATAGTGAATATCAGTAAGCAAAGAGAAACCAAATTGCTCCTTGATCTTTGCCAAAATTTTTACACCCTTGTCAAGCCCGGGGCCTTTGTAATACTTCAAGCTGCTGCGGTTGTCTTTTTGAAAAGAAGATTTATAAATGATATTGATCTTCATCCGTTCCGAAATTTCTTTCAATTTCTCAGCCGTCTTCATCATGATGCTTTCATCTTCTATTACACAGGGGCCGCTGATCACAAACAGTTCATCAGCTCCACACGCTATGTTTCCTACTTTTACAATTTTCTTACTCATATCTTTAATTTAATATTTTATTTTTAATTATCGTTCCTATCCATCGCGCGCAGTTCCCCCCTTTAGGGGGCCAGGGGGCGCGGGGTGGGGCTATAGTCTCCTAAACAATCCTTCAATATCTTTCACTGTAATTTTTTCTTTCCAATCGGTGCCGATGGCATGGTTCCACATGTGTGGAAGATTGTACGCTACATTGGCCATGGCCGTGATCTGTTCATCAGACCAATCTTTAGAAAGGTTCTGCGGTAAATCAATTTTATGTTTAGCAATCATCTCTTTGAACTCAGCAACACCATCAGGATAAAAATCGCTGAGGTGGTTGAAGGCAACACAATTTGCAAAGCAATGACGTGTTCCTAATATTTTTGAAAGCCCATAGGAGAGCGCATGACAAACACCAACTTCTGAATAGGTGAGGCTCAATCCTCCCATGAGGGAAGCGACCATTAACTTATCATCATTCTCAGGTGTTTGTCCACTTTTATCGCCTAAGAAAATCTCGCGACAAAGTTTTAACGATTGCTCTGCGTAAGAATGACTGTAGGCATTGTTAAGTGTGCCGTTTTCTGATTCGATGCAGTGGATGTATGTGTCCATGCCGGTGTAGAACCACCAATTGCGCGGAACAGATGCAATCAATTCCGGATCGAGCACGACTTGGTTGAAGACGGTCCACTCACATTTGAGTCCGAGTTTTTTCACCGGGCCTGTGAGCACAGCTGTCATGGAACATTCTGCTCCTGTGCCCGAAATAGTAGGAACACCTACGTGATAAATCCCAGGCTTCTTAATAAGATTTAGTCCCTGGTACAAAGTAGAAGAACCTTCATTGGTAAACATCAGTGATGCAGCCTTGGCAATGTCCATGATGCTTCCCCCACCTATGCCCACAATACCAGAAGGTAAACCTTTTGTAGAAAGTACGCTGTCGCGAAGATTGTCGATTTGTTCTGTTGTAGGCTCGTGAACATCTACATCGATGAACATCACCACATCTTCCGGCTTGGATGGAATACGTTTAGCAAGGGGTTTCCCCTCAAAATATTTATCGACAACAAACACCATGAACTTGTTGTTTTCATGACGTTGTTCATCCAATATGGAACCGAGTTGGTCGAAACTTCCTCTTCCGAAAACGGTTTTTTCAATGCCTTTAAAATTCTTATGCATGTAGAGAAGATAATACTTTTTGAATCGATTCAGAAATTTTTGTAGCCAGAGTTTTCAAGTCATCCTGTGACCAGCTGACACGAATGCCGAAAGAGATCAACCGACCAACCACTTCTTGTGATTTTGGCAGGTGAAGATTATTATAATCTTGTGGTGCTTCCAATAAATGGATAGGAAGTTTTGCGGCAGACTTCAACTCACGCATGTGTGCCCATTGGTTGATGAAGTGGTACATGTTGGTGAACCAATAGTTAAATCCGGTTACACCGTTTTTGTTAAACTCTTCAACAACACGTTTGGCTGTTTCGGTATCAGGCAGGAGAATGTTTAGGAACGTAGCTGAGTCGCCATCGGGATCAACTAATGTAGAAAATTCAACACCATCGATTTTGGCAAGTTCGTTCATGAGAAATGTTTTGTTCTCACGGTTCTTCTTGATAATCAACGGAACTCTTCGTGTCTGCGCTACACCAATCGCAGCGTGCAGTTCACTTATTCTATAATTAAAACCCAGGATCGGATGGTTCTCCATTCCTCTGTTGGAGCCAACATGATCATGCCCGTGATCGGAATAGCTGTCGGCAAATTTATAGGCTTGCTCATCGTTGGTGACAAAAATTCCACCTTCACCAGCGGTAGCTATTTTAAAAAAGTCAAAAGAATAAGAACCTGTTTTTCCAAACAAACCAACAGACGTTCCTTTGTATGATGCACCGAATGCTTGCCCGGCATCTTCAACCAAGACAAGATTATTTTCCTTACATATCTTAACAATCTCATCCATGCGCGCCATGCCGCCACACATGTGAACAAGTAATACGGCTTTTGTTTTTGGAGTGATGGCAGCTTTGATTCCTTCCGGACTTAAACATAATGTCTCATCAATTTCAGCAAACACCGGTAGCGCGCCACAGAAAAGTACGGCTTCGTTTGAAGCAATGTAGGTGAATGGCGGAACGATCACTTCGTCACCTGCTCCGATGCCGGCTGCTGCCAAGGCACATGAAACGGCTGTCGATCCGCTTGATACTGCATGGGCGAATTTTGCGCCTGTTATTTTCTTTACTTCGTTTTCAAAATCACGCGCCTTCCAGATATTGTTGCGCAGGTTTTCATGGTTATAGCGAAAGAAAATTCCGGTATCAAGTACATCGTTGATCTCTTTCCGTTCTTCGGCTCCAAATAGTTCCGTTCCAGGCATAGCTTTTTTGATTAAAAATGGCCTCAAAGGTACTATAAAGCATGATTTCCACCAAAGCAACATAACCGTGTAGAAGAAATACCTGTGGGCGTCCACATATTGAATTTTAAGGATGGGGTTTACGATGAAAAATCTATGGAGAATGTTCACATACAACCACAAATCAACACGTATTGGGCAATAATTAACATTTGCTACCCTCATTGGAGAGTTTACATGCACCCTTCTTAAATCACATTTACTCATTTTGCAATCGATATAAATTATATGAGGAATCGATTATGCAAACACTTTTAGCTGAATTTCGGAAGTTGGTTTTGGGAAGTATTTTTTTGTTACCGACAGGGGTAGTAAATGCGCAGGTTATTGCGGATTTCGAGACACCAGCAAAAACGCCAACACTTTCCGTACAGGATGGCAGCGTTTTTTCGGTGGTTGCTAATCCTGATACAAACGGAAACGCCAGCAGCAACGTGGCATCTTATCAAAAAGTGGCGGGCAACTGGAAAGCCATCGTCATGGATTTTGCCGCGATGCAAAACGTAGGGCTCAACGATCAATTGAAATTTAAAATAAGAAGCAGTACACAAGGGAGGGTGTTTGTTAAATTATTTAATGGGGGCACACTGGTGCGCGAAGAGTGGGCACCTGAATACAATTTTCAACCTTTAGCTAATGTATGGACGGAATGTACGTTTAATACTTCTGCCATAAAGAATTTAGATTTTAACCGGATACAAGTGAATGCCAGTGTTGATAACGAAGCAGTAGCAACCGTTTACCTGGATGATTTCAAATTGATAAATTCCCTTGCCCCTAACGGAGAGCCTATTATTGATCTTGCAGCTTCTACCCATAATACAGAAACGGGTGTGGCTGTAAATTTCGATGCCTCTGGTTCAACGGATATAGATGGAACGATTTCTTCTTACAACTGGAATTTTGGCGATGGCACCACAGGCACAGGAGCGACAACGAGCCACACATTTTCAACGGATGGTATTTTCACTGTCTCATTAGTGGTAGAAGATAACGATGGAAATAAAAGCAATGCCACCGTATCAATAAGTGTATTGCCGGTGGGATTAAAAATAGGAACTCCTTTTTTTGTTACAACTACTCCTAAAACATACGAGAAAGTTGAAGCACAGGTGGCTGTGCAAGGTGGCTATACAAATTTTTATAATCCCGATGAGATTCAGATCGATGCGCTTGTCACGTATCCGGATTTAACGGTGCTTCGTGTTCCCTGTTTTTATTTTGAAAAAAGTAAGTATACCAGCGCCGGTGATTACTGGTCGACTACAAACACTGGTGGCGTCTGGATGCTTCGCTTCAGCTCTGCTCAAACTGGAGAGCACAAAGTTAAATTTGAATTAAAAGATAGTGGCGGCACTCAAACATCTCCGGAAAGTTCAATCACTATTTCTGCAGGGACAAAGAAAGGATTTGTAAAGCTTGATCCCGAAAACAAACAACATTACCGCCACACATCAGGCGAACCCTTTTATCCTTTGGGGATTAATGTTGCGTGGAACTCTACAACAAATTACAACAACATCTTCAAGGTGCTTTCGCAAGGTGGCGCCAACGTGGTTCGCTATTGGCAAACACCTTTTGATGGACAGGCGCTGGAATCAAAAGTAGGAAACAGGTTTTACAAAGGACTTGGTATGTACAGCCAGGAAGCCGCCGCGGAACAAGACTCCATGATCAACTTGTGTGAGAAGTTAGGATTGTACATGCAGATCACGATTTTTCAACACGGTATGTTTTCGGAAAATGTGGATTCCAACTGGGATCTCAATCCCTACAACACGGCATACGGTGGAATGCTTTCGTTACCTGAGCAATATTTTTACAATGCCAATGCGAAAGCCTATACGAAAAAATTATTACGCTACATTGTTGCGCGCTGGGGATATTCAACGCATCTTTTTTCGTGGGAATTATTTAACGAAGTACAGTTTACGGGAAACCATCCGTACCAGACATCTCAATGGTCTACTGCTGTGAATACATGGCATGATGAAATGGGAAAGTATATTAAGTCGTTGGATGCGTTTGATCATTTTGTGTCAACAAGTGCAGATGATGTAAGGCTTGTTGCGCTCGATGCAACGGATGGAGTTGATAATGTTCAGTACCACATGTACAGCAATAGTTTGCTTGCAACGCAGATTGCCAAGGATAAAGATTTTCGTTCAAAAGTATCAAGTGTTGTAAATGGTGAATATGGTACGAATGTAAATGCAGACGTTTCATTCGATGATCAAAGGCATGCGATATGGAATGGTATTATGACTCAGGTGCCACACTTTATGTGGCGTTGGGAAAGTTATACCGACCAGACTTGGGGCGATTTATTTAAATACCCTGCTGCTTATGTTGCAGACGAAGATTTTGTAAGTGAGGGGAATCTTTCTGATTGGGTTTTTACAGCTAAAAATGGCACGACTGCGATTACCTCAACAGGCTTTCATAGTGACGAAAATTATTATGGCTACGTATATGACCCCGCGAATAAAAATAATTTGAATGGTGTGGTATGTGATGCACCTACCATGCAAGCGGGCGAGTATAGTTTTAAATATTATAATATTATCACCGGTGTAGTTACAGAAGCAGATGTTACCATTAGCTCAGAAAAAAAAATAACAATGCCCAATTTTAACAAGGCCATTGCTTTTAAGGCGCATTTAGAAACTGCTGTCATCACGGGTGCAGAAGAAGATCTATTGCACACGGTAAAGGTATATCCAAACCCTGCGCACAGTTTTATTAATATTGAATCAGACAATGTGATTAGAAACATTTTGGTGCACGACATTCAAGGCATAGCGAATTATCAAGCACCGGTGAACGATACACACATTCAACTTACTACCAGTAAACTAAAAAGTGGACTCTATATTATCCGGGTACAAACAGATCGTGAAGTGGTTGTACGGACGATATCGATACAATAATTATTTCGAATCACCTTCCGATAAGTGATTACCTTTACTATCCATAGAATAAACAGCACTACAGATGGTACGATTACTTTTTACTTTTATTCCAGTTGCGCTAATGTTGAGTGCATGCACTTCCGAGCAGAAAATAAAAAAGCCCAATGTGCTGATCATACTCACCGATGATCAGGGCTGGGGTGATTTAAGCATTCATGGAAATGATGTCTTAGCCACACCGACCATTGACGCGTTTGCGAAATCAGCTGTAGCGTTCAACAGGTTTTATGTTTCTCCTGTTTGCGCTCCTACGCGTGCAAGTTTGTTAACAGGACGATATCATTTAAGTACGGGGACATCGTGGGTCACGCATCGCGGAGAAGTGATGCGCGCTGAAGAGACTACCTTGGCAGAACT
>JBBRKB010000258.1:0-6093 GCA_038218385.1 Cytophagales bacterium
AGTAAACGCTTGATAGTAATAATCTCCGGCCTTGGACCAGCCCTCAGTATTGTTAAAGAACGAAGCTGCTACTACGTCAAACCATGCAGCGCTGTCAAACTAGCCAGCTTTCAAATACAGGTCGGCTAAAGAGTCGGCAAAGATAATACTTTTTTCTTTTGTTGGGCTTTCTGCGTACGCTGCTTTAAGATCGTTCAGTTGTTTTTGCGTCTGCGGGGCTATGTCTACATGTTTATTGCCTGTGCTTACAGAATCGGACGATTCGGCAAGGGTTGTATCATTTTCAACAACAACTTTGGGCAGGTAAAATATTCCAATGATTACTGCGGCGCTAATGACAGCAATTAAAATTCTGGTCTTTAGCATTATCAATATGTGTTAAGCACTTTTCTTAAAGATTAATCAACATCAATGTCCTCTTTCATGTCCGAGTGGTTCTCGGCCATTTCCTTTACCTTTTCGCTAGTTTTGATCTTGTTCGTAAAAATCTTGGCGGGTTTAAAACTAGGGATAAAGTGCTCTTCAATAACCAGGGCGGTGTTTCTGGAAATATTCCGTGCGATTTTCTTTTTCCTTTTCTTATTAATAAAACTGCCAAACCCCCGGATGTAGATGTTGTGGCCATTTGACATGGAGTTTTTTACCACCGTAAAAAATGCCTCAACAGATGCGGTAACGTCCGCTTTGTCAATTCCGGTTTTCTCGGCAATTTCATTGATAACGTCTGCTTTGGTCACGCGATTTAAAAGTTTAAGATCTGCATTAAAAAATAAGGAAAGCCAAAGTTAATTTGCCGCTGCTGATTATAAAATCAATATTGAAAAAATCTGATAATCAAGGGGATGGGTGACCGATATTTTTCTGATAAACTCGTTAAATGGTACGAAAACCACTTCCGCAATTTGCCGTGGCGCGAGACAAAAGACCCCTATAAAATCTGGATATCCGAAATCATCCTTCAACAGACCCGGGTTGTGCAGGGTCTGCCGTATTATAACCGGTTTATTCAAAAATATCCTACAGTGGTAGCATTGGCCAAAGCCAAAGAGGACGATGTGCTTAGGTTATGGCAAGGCCTTGGCTATTATTCGCGGGCGAGAAACCTCCATAAATGTGCTAAGATGATAACAACCGAATATCAAGGCCTGTTTCCCAATACTTTTATTGAATTGAAAAAACTTCCCGGCATTGGCGACTACACCGCGGCTGCCATTGCTTCCATTTCTTTTTTGGAGGCTGTACCTGTTGTGGATGGAAATGTATTTCGAGTACTATCAAGGGTGTATGGCCTAACTGATGATATTGCTAAACCCCAGTCAAGAAAGGTGTTTTTTGAAAAAGCCTTAGAGATTATACCCGTAAAAAGACCTGATGTCTTTAACCAGGCCGTGATGGAGTTGGGGGCGACAGTATGTTTGCCAAAGAATCCCGATTGTGACAATTGTCCACTTGGGTCAATATGTTTTGCTAAAAAGCATGGCATGCAATCTACTTTGCCTGTCAAGACAAAAGCGAAGCCGCCCCGAAAAAGGTATTTTTATTACTTCATATTAAGGAAAGGTGCTTCAGTGTTCATGAACAGGCGAAATGAAAAAGACATTTGGCATGGGCTCTATGATTTTTACCTTGTGGAAAAGAAGAGATCGACCAAAGTTGAACATGTAATGAGGGAAGATGTAACCTTGAATCCTTTAGCACTTTCATCAAATGATATTGTAACCAGTAAAATATACAGGCATGTGCTAAGCCATCAAATAATTTTAACGCGGTTTGTCACACTTATCATTGACAAAAAAGAAGTCAATCATATTGGTAATTCAGGTTTTTATTCAAAAAAGAGGGTATTGAATTTACCCAAGCCCATATTGATTAACCGGTTTCTGGACGATTATAAATTTTAAAGTTGAATTAAGATTGGTATTTTTGTTCAGTGTTGTCATTGTGTTGGGAAGCATTTAACTTCATTCCGCAATGACTTCATTTGTTTAAATACATTCAAGAAAATAAATCACAACTAGATATGTCAGGAGTAAACAAAGTTATTTTAGTAGGAAGACTCGGTAAAGACCCCGAAGTTAGAAATCTTGAAAACGGCGCAACAGTTGCCAATTTTACCATGGCGACATCGGAGTCGTACAAAGACAAGGTTACCAATGAAAAGAAAGAAATCACCGACTGGCACAATATTGTACTTTGGAGAGGGCTTGCAGAAATTGCTCAAAAGTACCTTCACAAAGGTGACCTTGTATATATAGAGGGAAAATTGAGAACCCGTTCATGGGAAAAAGAAGGTGTGACCCGTTACACTACAGAGATTCTCGGTGATAACATGACCATGTTGTCATCACGTTCAGGTGGAGGTAACAGCAGTAATGATTCGGATTCATCATCTTCATCAGAGAAAAGCCATAGCCAGGAATCGTTCCGTGGACCTGTTGATAACAGTACGGATGACCTTCCGTTCTGATTTGTTTAACTAATTACCAAGCGCTTGGACGAGCCTCCCAGTTATACTTTACTAGTATCGGTTTTTTCGGATCTCAGCCTGATGAGCATCATCAGCTTTGCTGTTATATTAGGCCTATTGTTGATCTCTGCTTTTGTTTCTGCATCCGAGGTGGCTTTCTTTTCATTAGGGGCAGAAGATATTCAGAAGTGCAAGGATGGATCAAGCGCTGCTGACAAGCTCATTATTGAGCTCTTGCGAAAGCCGCGGGTTTTACTGGCAACCATTTTAATAATTAATAACCTGGTGAATGTGGGCATCGTTACGTTGTCCACTTTTGTTATGTGGGAGATGGCGGGCACACGAACACCAACAGAGATTGTTGTCGGTTTTGTTACGGTTGCCGTTACGGTTGCCATTACATTTTTTGGTGAGATCATTCCGAAAGTATATGCTACACGCAAAAATCTTTTCTTCGCACACTACATGGCTAAGACATGGAGGTTGCTCATTACTATTTGCAAACCTGTTTCCAATGTTTTGATTTCATTTAGCAGAGTAATAGAAAGACGATTTGAAAAAAGAGGCTATCACAGTACTGTAGAAGAACTCAATCATGCCCTTGACCTTGCTACGGAAAGCAATGACACCACAGACGATGAAAAGGAGATATTGAAGGGCATTGTAAATTTTGGAACATTGACCGTACGGCAGGTAATGCGATCACGAGTGGATGTTTCCGCTGCTGATGTGGATTTGGATTTTCACGAGCTGATGGATTACATTAACAAGTCAGGATTTTCCCGAATACCTGTTTATCGAGACACCATCGATAAGATTGAAGGTGTTCTATACATTAAAGACCTGCTCCCCTTTATTGACCAGAACGAAAAATTTGAATGGCAGAAATTGTTGCGCCCGGGATTTTTTGTTCCGGAAAGTAAAAAAATTGATTCGCTGCTGAAAGATTTTCAGGAGAAGCGTGTACACATTGCCTTAGTGGTGGATGAATATGGCGGCATTGCTGGCCTTATTACATTGGAAGATATCATCGAAGAAATTATTGGGGAAATCAATGACGAGTTTGACGAAGACCTCATCAAATTTCAAAAGATAGACAAGAGCACTTTTGTATTTGAAGGAAAAACTTCGCTGCATGATTTATGCAAGGCGCTTGATTTGGAAGGTGATGTGTTTGATGAAGTGCGAGGTGAAAGTGAATCCATCGGTGGTCTTATTTTAGAATTAAACAATGAGTTGCCCAATGTGGGCCAGAAAATTTCGTACGAACAGTTTACCTTTGTAATTGAAGCTGTGGATATAAAAAGAATAAAGCGTGTTCGCGTTTTGATCAATGAACAAAAGGCAACTCAATAAGTTTACCGTTTTACTATTCGTAGTGTCAGCAGTGTTGATGTTCAACGCATGTCAGCGAAGCTACACACCAAAGCCTATGGGTTATAATCGGCTTATACTACCTGACACGGGATATCAAATGTTGCCCGATACATTACCCTATTCTTTTGAATACTCCATACATTCGATATTGCTTCCTGACACATCTAATGTACGGGAGCGTTATTGGATTGAAATATATTACCCCGAAATGAAAGCGGATGTTCACATTACCTATAAAAAAGTGATGAACAACGAGCAGCTCTTAAAAGAATTTATGAACGATGCGTACAAGCTCACGGCAAAGCATCAAATAAAAGCGTACGCTATTGACGAAGCCATCGTGCATACGCCTTCAGGTAAAACGGCCATCATCAATGAAATTGAAGGCGATGTTCCTAGCCAGTTTCAATTTACTATGACGGATTCTTCCTCAAATTTTCTTCGCGGTGCTTTGTACTTTAACACCAAAGTGCAAAACGACTCGCTTGCACCGGCCATTGACTATATGAAGAAGGAGATCATGCACATGATCAACACATTGGAGTGGAATAAATCAATGCGCTAAGGAACGATTCCTTCCTTGAGGTTCTTTTGGTTATATTGTACTAAACATTAACCTCATGCTGCGCTATAAATCCCAGATACTCATTTTAGCTGTATTCTTCTTAACGAGTTGCAACAAAGAAGCTTCATCACAAAAACTTTACGAGACCGATCAGTTTAAAAAATATTGGTATGCCGGCAAAGCAGAGATAAGCTCCTATACATTAGATCAGGCTCGCTATGGTGAGCAACATTCAGGTCATGCTGTTCTGATTTTTGTAACGGAAGATTTTTCAAAAGACAAACAAGTGAAGCTCGACAATCCCTCGGTTTCTGAAAATGAAAAAGTGAGTGTGCTGAAAGTGAATTTTGTGAAGAAGTTTGTAACTGGAATTTACCCTTACTCCATGATGCTCTCAACGTTCACACCCGTTAAGCGAAATCAATTTCCTTTCACGTTAAAAGTATCCATGTCTTCGCAGGAATGGTGTGGGCATGTATACACGCAATTGAATTTGAAAAACGATTCATATGCCGTGGGGTCACATTCGTATTTTGAAAAAGAAGGAGACGAAAGTTTTTCATTAAAAAAAGATATTCTTGAAGATGAGCTATGGAACATCATCAGGCTCGATCCAGAACATTTGCCTACGGGAAAATTCAACCTTATACCAGGCTTGTTTTTCACCCGTTTAGCCCACAAAGAATTTAAGACAAAAGAAGCTACTGCGAAAAAGGAAGCGGTTGACAAAGAAATTAAATACACCATACATATAGCCAGCGATGACCGAACGCTTTCCATCCGATATCAAAAGGATTTCCCACATAAAATACTGGGCTGGAAGGAAACTTTAACAGACCTTAATGGCGAACTCAAGACAACAACGGCTACCTTAAACAAAACGCTTATCACAGAATATTGGAACGAGAATAAAAATAAATCAAAAATTCTTCGCGACTCCCTAAACATTCCGATAGATCACGAATGATTTATGCCGCAGGTGTAAATTCATCGACCGCATGATTTATTTGAAATACCTTTAGGCATGACTGTTCCATTGACCCTTAAAAAACATTAACGTATGAAATCAAGCTTAGCTATTCTATTTACATTGATTTTGTCAGCGACCACCGTGTTGTCATTTGCTGATGATAAGGACAAAGAGTTTTATGAGCTCCGTGTTTATGAACTCACAGGTGGAGGATCGCTCGCTCCTTTGGAAAACTATTTTACAAAGGCATTAATTCCCGCGCTAAATCGTGCAGGCATTAAGAACGTTGGTGTGTTTAAAGAAACGAGTAAATCGGAGCCGATGAAGATTTACCTATTTATTCCGTATGCTTCCTCAGCTAAGTATATGGAGACCAAGACAGCGTTGGGAAAAGATGTTGACTTTCAAAAAGCAAGTGAAGCGTATAACAAGCAACCTGTGGAAAAGCCGATTTATGATCGGTTTGAATCGTACTTGATGCTGGCCTTTGACGGCATGCCTAAACTGAAAATCCCGGAGAACAAGCAAAGGATTTTTGAACTGCGTTTTTATCAGGGGTATAACGAAGATGCTGTGAAGAGAAAAATTAAAATGTTCAACGAAGGTGAGTTGGATGTTTTCTACAAGACCAAATTGAACCCTGTATTTTTTGGTGAAGTAATCGCGGGAAAGAACATGCCGTTTATTGCTTACATGATCACCTTCAAAGATATG
>JBBRKB010000259.1:0-6088 GCA_038218385.1 Cytophagales bacterium
ACAGAAAAGGGAACTATGCCTTTGAAAAATGCGATATCCTCGATCTCGAATCGGTGCTTAGCCTTTTTAAGAAACATAACATTGACAATGTAATCCACCTGGCAGCAGAGTCACATGTTGACCGTTCCTTGCATAATCCTGCAGAGTTTGCAGCGACTAATATTATCGGAACGATTAATTTACTAAAAGCGGCGCAGACCTATTGGGATGGAAACTATGAGGGTAAAACGTTCTATCACATTTCTACTGATGAAGTTTATGGATCAGTGGATGATGGTGGTTTCTTCACGGAGACCACACCCATAGATCCACGTTCCCCCTATTCTGCATCGAAGGCAAGCAGTGATCATTTCGTTAGGGCTTTTAATAACAGTTACGGGCTTCCCATATTGATCAGCCGTTGCTCAAACAACTACGGGCCTTATCAATTCCCTGAGAAGATGTTACCCCTCATGATCAACAACATCATTCAAAAAAAACCATTACCTGTTTATGGTAAAGGAGAAAATATTCGAGACTGGCTATATGTGGAAGATCATGCAAACGCCATCGACACTATTTTTCACAAAGGAAAACCGGGTGACGTATTTAATATCGGAGGAAACAATGAATGGCGTAATATTGATTTAATCACGCTACTCTGTAGCGTTATGGATCAAAAGCTGGGCAACCCTGAGGGTGATTCATTGAAACTTATCACCTATGTTAAAGATCGGCCGGGTCACGACTTGCGCTACGCTATAGATGCCTCAAAAGTGAAACACGAAACCGGATGGTCACCCGAAATAACTTTTGAAGTGGGTCTTAAAAAAACGGTTGATTGGTATTTGGATAATCAACCTTGGCTCAACAACGTCACGTCAGGCGAGTATCTAAAATATTATCAAAACATGTATCAAAACCGTTAATATGGTTTGGGCAGTAATTGCCAATGACATGTGTCTATTAAGAAAAATTTATTAACGTATGAAGGGAATCATTTTAGCGGGAGGATCAGGGACACGTTTGTATCCCTTAACATTAGCGGTGAGCAAACAACTTATGCCGCTCTATGACAAGCCTATGATATACTATCCATTATCCGTGTTGATGATGGCGGGCATACATGAAATTCTTATTATCTCTACCCCGCATGACATGCCCATGTTTCAAAAACTATTGGGTGATGGGTCTTCTCTTGGTTGCCAGTTTAGCTATGAAATCCAACCTAACCCCGAAGGGCTCGCACAGGCCTTTATCATTGGTGAAAAATTTATTGGAAAAGATAAAGTTGCGCTCATTCTGGGCGATAACATTTTCTATGGCTCGGGGTTGTTAACCTTACTTCAAGCCAATATTGATCCGGATGGCGGTGTTGTGTTTGCCTATCATGTAACAGATCCGGAGCGCTATGGCGTTGTTGAATTTGATGCGGACAGAAAAGTAATCTCCATTGAAGAAAAACCATCCGCTCCGCGATCCAATTTTGCAGTGCCCGGCCTTTATTTTTATGACAATGAAGTGGTGGATATAACGCGTGACCTGAAACCGAGTCCTCGCGGTGAATTGGAAATAACAGATGTTAACAATATTTATTTAAAGAAGGGCAAGCTCACAGTCGCGCCTATGAGTCGGGGCACCGCATGGCTTGACACAGGCACATTTGATTCGCTTATGCAAGCCTCCAATTTTGTCCAGACGATTGAACAAAGACAGGGTCTTAAAATAGGATGTATAGAAGAGGTGGCGTATCGCATGGGTTACATTACAAAAAACCAACTTTTGGAATTGGCCAAGCCACTCGAAAAAAGTGGCTATGGATTGTACCTAAAAAATCTGCCTGCTTACCTCTAAACTCCTGCGCCTTCATCATAAATTACTTGAAGGAGGGTTTGTCCAACTGCCTTAAGCGTTTCGGCATCAATCAGCTCCATGTTGTCGCTAGTAGTGTGGTGGAAACTACCAAACCAACCTGATGCCGGATCATAGTTGACAATATCGATCATCGGGATTTTACCAATTTCGTTGACAAATTTGTGATCATCGGTTATCTCTCCTTGATTTCTTTTTACAAAGAAATGGGAGTAGCCTAACCGTTCGGCAGTGTTCCAAACTTTCTCCACGACTTTGGGTGCATAGGCAAGTGAAAATCCTTCACGATAGAACCTGGCGTTCTTGCCGCCCACCATATCAAGCAAGATTCCATAGTACGCCGTGTAGCCAGGTGTATGTTTTGTCTTTGACCAGTGCTGAGATCCCAGGCACCACCAGGAATCAAGACCTTGTGGCAGATGAGGCTGTCCATGCTCATGCTCTCTTTCTCCCCAATCTTCCCCATCAAATAAGATGATATCAACCCCTACACCAGGGTTTGAATTTAAATTCCGGGCTATTTCCAGCAACACCCCTACACCACTGGCACCGTCATTGGCACCGTCAAAGGGTGAATCAGGTGCCGATTTATCTTTGTCAGCAAAGGGGCGTGTATCCCAATGGGCAGCAAGCAAAATTCTTTTTTTTTCTTCAGGGAAAAATGACGCAACAATATTTTTCAGTTTTACCTTCGTGTTATCAAAGGTGGTAGCTTCAAAATCTTGTTCGGTGACATGGGCTCCGTACTGCGCAAACTTTTCTTTAAAAAATTGTGAAGCCTTTTGATGTGGGGTTGTGTTGGGAACTCGCGGACCGAATTCAACCTGCCTTTTTACAAAATAATAGGCAGAGTCTCCATTAAAAATAGGAGCGGCAACAGTTTTGTTGGCAATCGCCTCAGGTTGTGATTGTGTTTTATCTTTATCGCCTCCACAAGAAACGAAGAAAAGAAGCAGAAAAATTGCTGGAAATCGTGAACTCATAACGTTTAGTAAACGTCCAAATAACACAATATTTTGCGATAAATTAAAAAACGACTAATTTTGACGCTCGCTTCTGAAATCAGCACTGGAGGGGACAAGTTAGTCCCCTCTTTGTTTATAGTTCTATGAAGGATATGGCAACGGAATTAAAAACAATGGCAGAAAGCTGCCTGGGCGATAAAAGCCAATTTCTTGTGGATATAGTCATTTCTGCCAGACAAGGTCCAAAGAAAGTACTTGTGTTGGTGGATGGCGACAATGGAATTGGAATTGACGATTGCTCTGAAATAAGCCGAAAATTAGCGGTGTTACTGGATGAGTCGGGTTTGATCGC
The DNA here is from genome assembly GCA_038218385.1 of Cytophagales bacterium. Classification (GTDB taxonomy): domain Bacteria; phylum Bacteroidota; class Bacteroidia; order Cytophagales; family Cyclobacteriaceae; genus JBBRKB01. The sequence continues at coordinate 3,169 of JBBRKB010000259.1, forward strand.
TGACCAGTATCTACTGGAGGTGTCATCCCCGGGGATTGATCAATCACTGAAATTGACACGTCAGTTTAAAAAAAATGTGGGAAGGAATTTGAAAATTCATTCCAAGGGCGGAGTTATCGAAGGAATTCTTCAACAGGTAAGTGAGGATTTTATAGAAATCACTCAAACAAAAGGAACGGGTAAGAATAAGGAAACAAGCACGATTCAAATTCCCTTTTCAGAAATAGAAAGGGCATTTGTTTTAGTCTCATTTAAAAAATAACTATTAACCATTATAAAAGCAATGGAAGCATTAAGCGCTAATACGCTGATCGAGTCGTTTGCAGATTTTGCTAAACAAAAGAATATCGACCGGCCAACCATGATCCGGATTTTAGAAGATGTTTTCAGGAACATGATCCGTAAAAAATATACTACGGATGACAACTTTGATATCATTATCAATGCCGACAAAGGTGACCTTGAAATCTGGCGCTTTCGCGAAATTGTGGACGACAATTCAGAAGATATTTGGGAGCATGATAAGATCAGTCTTACAGATGCTAAAAAAATTGAACCCGATTTCGAAATTGGCGAAGAAGTCGCCGAAGAAATATTTCTCGAAGACTTTGGAAGAAGGGCTGTAACGACTGCACGACAGACGTTATTACAAAAAGTAAAAGACCTTGAAAAGGACATTCTCTTTCAAAAGTATAAAGAACTTGTGGGTGAAATTATCAGTGGCGAGGTGTATCAACTGTTGAACAAAGAGGTGCTGTTGATTGACGGGGAAGGAAATGAAATAGCCATTCCTCGCGGAGAGCAGATACCCAAAGACCGCTACAGAAAAGGCGAAACCGTTCGGGCCATTGTACACAAAGTAGAGATGATGAACGGCAATCCGAAAATCATCCTTTCCAGAACATCACCTGTATTTCTTGAAAGACTTTTCGAACAAGAAGTTCCTGAGGTTTATGATGGGTTGATCACTATCAAAAAAGTAGTGCGTGAACCAGGCGAAAGAGCCAAAGTAGCGGTTGAATCTTATGATGATCGCATTGACCCTGTAGGTGCTTGCGTAGGGATGAAAGGATCACGTATACATGCCATTGTGCGCGAACTTCAGAATGAAAATATCGATGTTATTAACTATACGGAAAATCTTGAGCTATTCATTCAACGCGCGTTGAGCCCAGCTAAAATATCATCCATTAAAGTGAATAAAGATGGCGGACGCGTTTCTGTCTATTTGAAACCTGATCAGGTTTCATTGGCGATAGGAAAGGGCGGTTTGAACATTAAACTGGCCAGCAGGTTGGCCGATTTTGAAATTGATGTGTTCAGGGAAATTGATGGCCACGAAGATGAAGATGTCGACTTAGATGAATTCTCAGACGAAATCGAAAGCTGGGTCATTGACGAGCTTAAGCGAATTGGATTGGACACTGCTAAAAGTGTGCTTTCCCTTTCGATTGAAGAGATCGTGAGAAGGACAGATTTGGAAGAGGAAACAGCACAACATGTGCAGTCGGTTTTGAAAAAAGAATTTGAATAAAAACCGCGCAGATTTTGCGTCCTTTGTAAAAGAGTAAAAAGAATTTATGGCAGAAGAAAAATTGATAAGGTTAAGTCAGGCAGCGAGAAAACTCAATGTGGGGCACAATACCATTTTGGATTTCCTGGAACACAAAGGGTTTGAAGTAGAGAACAATCCTAATGCTAAGCTTACACCTGAGCAATTTAATCTTTTGTCGAAAGAGTTTGCATCCTCTGCCACCGATAAAATCGAAGCCTCTGGATTGACCATTGGAACAAAGCATGCTGAAAATGTTACGATAGCTGCGGAGCCTGAAGTGTTGCCTCCAAGCAAGCGAGGTGAGGAAGAGGAGAGTATTTTCATAAAAAATCTCGGCTCTAAAGATTTAACTGTCAAAGAAGAGGTTAAGGCTGATAAGGTTGAACGAGAAAAGCCGAAGCTTGAGGGCATTAAAGTACTTGGCAAAATTGAGCTCGAGAAAAAATCAACTACCAAAAAAGCAGAACCTGTTGAAGAACTAAAGCCCATTGTGGAAGAGCCAAAGGTTCAAGAAAAAGAACCCGAAGTAACGCCTGAAAAAGTGGTTGAAGAAGCGCCTGCAGTTAAACCGCCTGTTGTTGAAAAAAAGAAAGTGGAGGAGGTAAAGACACCCGTGGCTGAAGAGAAGCCTGAGCAAGAACTAATTAAGGCAAAGGCCGACAAGTTGCAAGGCCTTAAAGTTGTCGATCGAATTGAGTTGCCGGCTGATAAGAAAAAAGACAAACCTGTTGCCTCTTCCGATACCGGTAGAGACGATAGAAAAGCCAAACGGCCGCGTAAGCGGATTATAACCCCTGGTGACAACCAGCAAAGATCACAGCAACAACGCCCTCCAAGAGGAGGAGGTAATAACAAACCTGCTCCGCGCGTTCCAAAGGCTGAGCCTACGGAAAAAGAAATTCAAGATCAGATAAAAGCCACCTTGGCCAAACTTAGCGGCGGAAATAAGAAGCTTGGTGGTGCCAAATACAGAAGGGAAAAAAGACAGGCCGTATCGGATGCGGAAGTGGAAAGACTTCAGCAAGAACAGGAGGCATCAAAGACCTTAAAATTAACAGAGTTTATTTCTGCCAATGACCTTGCCTCCATGATGGATGTAACGGTGAATGATGTCATCTCTACATGCCTTAACCTTGGTATGTTCGTGTCCATCAACCAGCGGTTAGATGCAGAGGCCATCACGGTAATTGCCGATGAGTTTGGCTATGGTGTGCAGTTCACTTCCACAGAAGAAGATTCGGATGAAGAGGAAGAAGTAGAAGATGAAGCAAGCCTGGAGCACCGCGCACCCATTGTCACCATTATGGGTCACGTAGATCATGGTAAAACATCCTTGCTTGATTATATTCGAAATACAAAAGTTAC
>JBBRKB010000260.1:0-6078 GCA_038218385.1 Cytophagales bacterium
GTTGATCATCTAAATTAACATCTAAGGGTGTACTTACATAATCAGGATGTGATGCGCTGTCCATCTCTGCATTCATCTTATCCAGGAAGAACATGGCACTTCCTCCGTTCATGATGAACTGGTCAAGACGAAATTTTTCAACTTCATTAAAAGGCCGCTGTGGCTTTGCAATGATCAGCACATCATACTGTGTGAGCGAAGAAGATTTTTTGAGATCTATTTTATTGAGTGTGTATTGCTCCAGCAACGCATTATTAAAAGCAGCAATATCAAGGCTATCCAATTCTCCGTGACCCATCACCAAACCGATGCGCTTACGATCAAGATTAGTAAGTTTATAAATAGCACTTGCTAATTCATACTCAACACCTTCTATAGACTGATTGATTTCTTCATCGGGTGAGCCTGCCTTGTTTCCTTTCAACAACATGACGCCCGCTTCAAAACCACCGTAAGAAATAAGTGCACCCGGGAAAATAAGTTTAGTTGCCGTCTGACCTTCCTTCCGTTCTACAACATTGGTTGCTGAAATTCCTTTCTGCGCAAGCTCCTGAATAAACTCAGATTGTGCCTTTGTGCTTCGTGCTTCCTCAGGATTAACAAAATTAAAATGCACTTTATTGTCAGAATAAATTCTAAACTCGTCCAATGTTTCTTGTATGGATTTCTGGAACCGTTTAAATCCGGCATTAAGATCACCCGTCAAAAAAACTTCGATGTAAACATCATCATCGAGGTTACGCAGCAAATCTTTTGTGGGCTCTTTAATGCTAAACCGTTTTTCTTCCGTAAGGTCGATCCGAAAAAAATAATGGCTGGCTATAAGGTTGATAAATATAGCAAGCACTAAGCCGTTTGCCAGCAAAAGTAAGTCGCCCAGTTTTTTGCTATGCCAGTTTACCATGACCGTGACCCGACAACAACTTTCGTAAACAACAACATTAACCCAGCCACGCTGATAAAATAAAGGACATCTCGGCTATCGATCAAACCTTTTCCCAATGCATCATAATGGTAAACAATACCTAACTGTTTTATGACCAAGGTAAGTCCGCTCCAGGTATTCATGTTGGCCACGCTATTAAATCCTTCAAAGAAAATAAAGCAGAGAAACGCGGCACAGATAAAAGCAACAATCTGATTGGGTGTAAGGGAAGAAGCCAGAATGCCAATGGAACAAAATACGCCACCTAATAAAGTCAACCCCACATAGGAACCGATAACACCAGCGGTGTCAATATTACCTATGGGTGAACCAAGCGAGTAGATGGAGAAATAGTAGATCACCGTTGGCACAAGGGCTACGATAACCAGGGAAAAGCTTGCTAAAAATTTTCCAAGAATAATATCCCAATCCGTCAGCGGTTTTGTTAACAGCAACTCCATAGTGCCTGCTTTCTTTTCTTCTGCGAAACTGCGCATGGTAATGGCGGGTATCAGGAAAATAAAAATGTAGGGACAAAGCGAAAACATTACGCCCATATCGGCATACTCAAAATCAAGGATAGACGTCTCGGGAAAAATCCAAAGCAAAAGCCCCACTGCCGTAAGGAACACGACAATAACGATGTACGCAATTAGCGAATTTAAAAATGAATTGAATTCTTTTTTAAGTACAGCGATCATGGGTTTTCAGTCGATGATGTTAACTCCCTAAAAATATTTTCCAATGAATTCTCTTCTTGCTTCAATCCTACAAGGGATAAGTGTTTATCAGCTGCTAACCTAAAAATCTCCGGCCGAATATCGGTATCGGCAATAAAGCGGTACCGCGTTCCATCCAATTTCTCAACACGCTGCACTCCCACCAGTTGCTCGAGAATGGAAACATCAACCCCTTCTTCAAATTCGGCAACAACACTACGTTGATTGGTATTGCCTGCCATCAGATCAGACAAGGTACTGTTGGCCACAATTTCACCTTTGTTGATGACAATCACACGATCGCAGATGGCTTGCACCTCTTGCATGATGTGGGTGGAAAATATTACCGTCTTATTACGCGAAGTATCTTTTATCAACTTCCTTATTTCCAAAATCTGGTTTGGATCAAGACCCGTTGTGGGTTCATCTAAAATAAGAACCGGCGGATCGTGCAACAAAGCCTGCGCAAGCCCAACACGTTGCCGATATCCTTTCGACAACATTTCGATACGTTTGTTCTGCTCACTCGTAAGCCCGCAGACTTCTATCATCTCACCAATTCTACTTTTCAATTTGCTGCCCTTCATGCCGTAAAGGCTTCCGACAAACCGAAGGTATTCGTGAACATACAAATCCAGATAAAGCGGATTATGCTCAGGTAGATACCCTATGATCTTCTTCGCTTTCAGTGGTTGCTCCACCACATTAAGACCATCAACCCTTACGGTTCCGGATGATGGCGGAAGATAGCTTGTGGCAATCTTCATCGTGGTAGATTTACCAGCGCCATTCGGGCCTAAAAATCCTACGATCTCTCCTTGCTCCACCGTGAAAGAGGCATTTCGAACAGCATGTTGCTGCCCATATAGTTTCGTAAGATTCTCTACCTGAAGGGACATACTTTATATGAGGCACAAAACTATTAAAATCGGTGGATTGTCAGCCATAAATCAATTTCGTTTACGCAAGCTCTATATCCATCCTCTCTTTTGGAGAGGCCTGAGGTGAGGCGATAAAATGCAGCTGTGTAAACGACATTGAACTCTTTAAATAGTTTTTGGCCTACGCTTTGTTTGGTTACTTTTGGTTTTAACGATTCATTTACCGCTGTCACGTTTGATCCCACTTTTTTATATTTACACGATTTTTGAAATCCGTTTCATACGCTAATAAGACTCCGACATGAGACCCATACTAATCCTTACCTTACTTTTAATCTCTTCTTCCTTGTATGCCCAACAAGGGTATTCGATTCAATTCAAGATTACCGGCCTGCGTGATACAACGGTGTTGCTGGGGTTTTATTACGGTGAAAGCACATACGTAAAAGATACGGCTAAAGTGAACAGTAAAGGCGAATTTACTTTTGATGGTAAGGAGGCTTTAAAACCTGGTGTGTATTTTCTGGTTCTTGATAAAACCCGAATTTTTGAAATGGTGATAGGCGCCACACAGAAATTTAAAATGGAGACCAACACGGAAGACTATGTAAAAAACATGAAGGTGACCGGCGATATAGACAATAAAATATTCTTTGAAAACATGATCTTCAACCTGGCTATGCACAAAGAAGCCGAGCCTCACATTGCCGTGATCCGCGATAGCACATTAAAGGAAGAAGAAAAGAAGTCAGCCCGCGAGATGTATGAAAAAATAAATACCAAAGTGCTGGCCTACCATGATGAGGTCATTGCAAAATATCCAGGCACCATGACAGCCAAACTATTTCTCGCAGGCAAACCCATTAAACCACCCGAGCCTCCCAAGAAAGCCGATGGCACAATCGACTCAACCTTTCAACTGAAATGGTTCCGTGAGCATTTCTTCGACAATTTTGATTTGTCAGACGATGCTCTCCTGCGCATGCCCCAACCGCTGTACAAAGAAAAGATCAGTGAATACCTTGATAAACTTTTTGTCCCACAGCCCGACTCTGTTAGCAAAGCCATCGACTTCATGGTTTCAAAAGCGAAGCCTAACAAAGACACGTATCAATACATGGTGATGACTCTGATTCTAAAATATCAAACACCGGAGATTATGGGTATGGATGCGGTGTTTGTTCATCTCTATGATAAATATTTCGCTACTGGAGAAGTTGACTATTGGGCCAATGATAAATTCAAAAAGAATGTAAAGGAATACGCTGACCGATTGCGTAAAAGTCTGGTCGGTATGAAAGGCGCCAACCTGATCATGCAAGACGTGAATTTGAAACCGCGCTCCATGTATGATATAAAAAACAAGTACACTATTCTTTTCATCTTCGATCCGGACTGTGGTCACTGTAAAACGGAAACACCTATACTGGTTGATTTCTATAATAAGAATAGAGCAAAATTCAATTTGGAAGTGTATGCCGTTTCGGGCGACTCTTCTCTGCAAAAAATGCGCGACTTCATTAAGGAATTCAAAACGCCTTGGATCACAGTGAACGGGCCTCGCACGTATGTTGGTCCTTATCAGGATTTGTATGACGCTATTCAAACGCCATCACTTTACATTCTGGATGATAAAAAGAAAATCATTGCCAAAAAGATACCGACAGAAAAGCTCGAAGACTTCTTTATTAACTACGAGAAGTTTCACAAATAATTCGCGGCCCATATTTGTAATTCACACCATAATAAACGGCGCTTTGTAACATTTTTGCATGTTTTCCTGTCTAACATGCAACTATTCACCCGTTAGAGAGTATCTAGAGTAAGCATTAAAAAAAAGGGATCAACCATGACATTTATCAGCAAACTATTCGGAACCAAGAAAAAAGAATTGAAAGCTCGTTGCCCTATTACAAAGGAGCAAATTGATAAAGGTTACGGGTATCTGTTAACTACTGCACAAATTGTCTCCTCAGAAAAATATTGGGACATGATCATGACGGAACCCGAAACCTTATCGTACACCATGTCGCATTTTAAGAATGAAGAGAACGGCACACGCATGCGCAGCCTTATTTTTGAAAAGTACAGCAGCATTGACAAGCCCTGGATGGTTTCTGACTCCTGCATGAATCTATTTGAAACCATAGATAAAGGTTCTGCTAGGGAAAATGCCAAACAATGGTGGGAGAAGGAAGGTGAATTCGCCCCGCAAAATTCAGGAACAGCTTTAGAAGCACTCGATCCTGACACCTATCGCAACTGGAAAGACTATGCCATTCTGGAAGCAGGCCGAAATCGGGTTAACGCATAGAACATTTGCATATGTATATCAACGTCGTTGACTGAGCTCCTTAATATCCCTCTCATGGAGAGTTATGGAGAGGGGAACGGAAAGGTTAACTAATTGCTTAAGGGCATTGAAATGTATATATATAGATAGAGCCCATGGAGATACGTCTTACATGGGCTCAGTTTTTTTAGATACTTTGGTTATTAGCTAATTTTCCCAATCTATGGGAGATAAAAAAGCTTTCCGTTTCAAACAGTTCTCTGTAACGCATGGAGATAGTACCATGAAGGTAGGTACCGATAGCGTCCTTCTCGGCGCTTGGGTTGCTATTAACCCTTCCAAAAAAATTCTTGATATAGGAACGGGGTCAGGGGTGATTGCCCTCATGTTGGCACAGCGCACGCATGATGATGTGATGATTGATGCCGTAGAAATATCTTCTAAAGATGCGCTGATTGCCAAAGCCAATGTTGAATCCTCACCTTGGCTCAATCGAATAGCCATTCATAACACCTCCATTCAATTATTTGAACCGGGTTATACCTATGACCACATTATAAGCAACCCTCCCTTTTTCTCTAAAAGTTATGTTCCACCTAACAAAGACCGGTCCGTTGCACGCCATACCGGGTTGCTCACACATGAAGTGCTGATTGAAAACGCCAAACGATTGTTAAAACCAACGGGGTCATTTTCACTTATACTGCCAACCCAAGAGGCGAATGAATTTCTAAGGTTAGCAGAATTCAAAGAGCTTTATTGCTGGAAAAAGACACAGGTCTTTTCCAAAGCATCTAAGCCTATGGAGCGCATGCTGATCTCGCTTTCGCCAATCAAAAAAGAATTCCTTGACACGAACATGGTCATGCATCTCGAGGACGGGAGCTTTTCTAAAGATTATAGGGATCTTACATGTGACTTTTATCTGAATTTTTAATAACTGGTCAAATCTTTGTTTCTGAATCCCAAGCAATTAGGATCTTTTTTAAGTGTTTAAACACTTATTTTGAGGTACCTTTGTTGCATACAGATCGACAAACTAAACAAACAACAATGAAACAATTAACAACCATTCTCTGCGCGCTATTGGTAAGTGGCTCAGCATTTTCACAATCAACCTGGACAGCTGATAAGACACATTCCAAAATCGGATTCAATGTTACACACATGGCAATATCCGAAGTGGAAGGAACATTTAAAGACTATGATGTTAAAGTCACAAGTAAGGCGGATGACTTCAACGGTGCCAATGTAGAATTT
>JBBRKB010000261.1:0-6040 GCA_038218385.1 Cytophagales bacterium
GGAAGTGTTTCCGACTTCTTCCACATAACGGATGATTTTCGATGAATTTAATTTATATTGTTTCGCAATATGCGAGGTGATTCGATCATTCGCTTGATGAAGTACCTTATCGATTGGAATAACGGAAGTGATAAATCACGCAAGGCCGTTGGCTATAAGCTCAGCCTTGAAGGAGCTGATTCAATTGTTTCTCTCGATTATCTGGAGAAGGCGCATGCCTATGGATTGCGCGCCATCGGCCCTGCACATTATGGGCCAGGCCGATACGCTCAGGGCACTGATGCCACAGGAAAAATGGGCGCAAAAGGTATTGCACTGTTAAAAGAAATGGAACGGATGAATATCATTCTGGATGCTACACATCTATGTGATGATAGTTTTTGGGAAGCGATGGATCATTTCAACGGACCTGTATGGGCCAGTCACAACAATTGTCGCGCCCTGGTAAATCACAACCGGCAATTCAGTGACGAACATTTAAAAGAATTGATAAATCGTGGTGCCGTGATCGGTGGCGTTATGGACACTTGGATGATGGTGCCAGGATGGGTACGAGGTATATCTACACCAGAAGCAACAGGATGTAGCCTTGAAATTTTAATAGACCACATGGATCACATCTGTCAGATAGCAGGCAATGCGCTCCATATTGGAATAGGTTCAGATCTGGATGGTGGATTTGGTAAGGAACAAACTCCGTATGACATTGAAACCATTGCCGATCTTCAAAAAATTCCTGCCTTATTACAACAGCGCGGGTATTCACCCCTCGATATTGAAAATGTAATGCATGGAAACTGGCTTCGCTTTCTGCGAAAGGCCTGGGCATAAAAATTTTCATTAGGGGCAATTACCTTACATAACTTGACGGAATAGGCAATTCCCTTCGGTTCCTACCGTTCAAACCCTTAATTTTCCAACAATTTCAAAGCGGAATCTTTTCCATGTATTGGCCGTTTTAAATTCATAAATTAATAAACCATGAAGAGGAAAGCCTATTTACTAGTTGTTGTGGTGGTTGCTGTTGTCGCACTGTCGTTTACCTCACCACCTGAACGCTATTTCGAGATCGCCAAAAACCTCGACATTTTTGCTACTCTCTTCAAAGAAGTGAATGCCCTTTACGTTGATGATGTTAACCCCAATACACTAGTACGAACCGGTATTGATGCCATGCTTGCATCACTTGATCCCTACACCAACTACATACCCGAAGATGAAGTAGAAGATTATCGCACCATGAACACCGGACAGTATGGAGGCATCGGTGCCGTGACCCGTGACTTTGAAAACCGCACGGTTGTCACCATGATCATGGATGGCTTTGCCGCACAGAAAGGTGGGCTTCAGATTGGTGATGAAATAATAAAAATTGATGCGGTTAAACTTTCGGATATAAGCCGTGACGAAATCAATCATCTGATGAAAGGGCAAGTGGGAACTCCCGTTAAACTAACAGTAACCCGCGTGGGCCAAAGTGAACCTATTGAATTGAATTTCAAAAGGGAAAAAATAAAAATAAGCAACGTGCCCTACTTCGGGATGGTGTCAGCGGATGTTGGCTTTGTGCAACTAACCGACTTTACACCTGACGCTGGTAAGGAGGTAAAGAATGCCATGCTTTCTTTAAAAGAACAAGGTGCCAAATCCATCATACTCGACTTGCGCAACAACCCCGGAGGTCTGCTCATTGAAGCCGTTAACATTTGTAACCTTTTTGTTGCCAAAGGACAGAAGGTAGTGAGCACAAAAGGAAAGATAGCCGAGAACAATCTCACGTATGAAACCTTAAATCCTCCTGTTGACATGGACATGCCGCTTGCCATATTGATAAACAGAGGAAGTGCGTCTGCATCGGAAATTGTTGCAGGCACTATTCAAGATTACGACAGAGGTGTAATCATCGGTGAAAAATCGTATGGTAAAGGTCTCGTGCAAGTAAGCAGACCCCTCTCCTACAACTCTCAACTGAAAGTTACTACAGCAAAATACTACACACCTACGGGCCGTTGCATTCAAGTGCTGGATTATTCACACAGAAGAAATGATGGAAGTGTAGGGACCATTCCCGACTCTATGAAACGCGATTTTAAAACAACCCATGGACGTGTGGTGTATGATGGTGGTGGCATTGACCCCGACATTGCAACCATTGCCGTAGAAGCTCACCCTGTAACACAAGCGCTCTTCAACAATGGGTTCATCTTTGACTATGTGACACAATACGTTTACAAACATCCGCAGATTCAAAATTCAAAAACATTTAGCCTGTCGGATGACGAATACAATCAGTTTGTCAACACGATGAAAGGGAAAAATTATACGTATCAATCCTACCTTGATTATCAGTTTGCAGAATTTGAAACAGAAGCAAAAAAAGAAAACTATTACCCGGAGTTAAAAGCACAACTTGACCAGGTGCGAAACAAAATCCAGGAAAGCAAAAAGAATGAATTGATGTTGCACAAAAATCAAATAAAAACGCTCCTGGAAAAGGATATCATTTCAAGGTTCCATCTTGAAAAAGGAAATATGGAAGCTAGTTTTAAATATGATACTGAAGTAGCCAGGGCCATTGACGTTTTGCATAATTCCACCGACTACAAAAAAATCCTCAACATAAAATAAATACCCTATCCGTTGACCCGCAGGTTCAAACGAAGAATGATCAGCACCTTGATGCTTACCTTGCTGGCGGGCATCATGCTCATCTCACATTCCTGCATGACATTTCGCATGAGTTCCAAAGAAGTGGATGCATACTTCGCTGCAAAAAATGTAAAGGCGAGCCAGGAAATGTATGCGATAGGCGCACGCGAAATACATTATGTAAAAGCAGGAAATGAAACCCATCCGCTGGTTCTTTTTGTACACGGCTCACCCGGCTCGCTTAGTGCGTTTATCGATTTCCTTGCCGATAGCACATTGCTCGATCATTTTCTCCTCATCACAACCGATCGCCCTGGATTTGGTTACAGTAATTTTGGAAATGCAGAACCATCGCTTGCGAGCCAGGCTGCATTGTTGAAACCGATTCTTGAAAAATACAAAAACAACAAACCCGTGATCCTTGTGAGCCACTCACTGGGAGGCCCCGTGATTGCACGCATGGCAATGGATTTTCCTGAACTTGTTGATGGACTTGTTTTCGTTGCGGCCTCTATCGATCCCAACCTTGAACCCAACGAGACGTGGTTCAGAGCACCTTTGGCAACACCTTTTCTCAGCTGGATACTTCCGCGTTCGTTTCGTTCATCGAATGAAGAAATCTATCAGCTAAAACCACAATTAGAAAGCATGATGCCCCTATGGACGGACATAAAATGCCGCGTGATTGTTATTCAAGGTGGTGAAGATGATTTGGTCGATCCCGGCAATGCAGACTTCGCCAGGAAGATGCTGGTGCATGCGCCCGTTGAGTACATGTTAAAAAAAGATATGAACCATTTTGTGCCGTGGTCACACCCGGAATTGATCCGAGAGGCAATCCTGAAATTTGATAGCGGAAAGCCAGTTGTATCAACGTCGGAGAATTAGTTATTGCAAAGGATTTTATAAGGCAACATTATATCACCCCAGACGGTATAAAACTTTTTGCCCATATTAGCTATCTTGCTACATGTATCCCCATCAACCCCAACTCCATGTTCAGAAACTATCTATTGATTGCCTACCGCAGCTTTCGCAAACAAAAAGGCCATACACTTCTCAACCTGTTTGGCCTTGCGCTTGGGTTGGCCAGCGCTGTATGTATTTTCATGTATGTAAACAATGAACTGAGTTATGATACCAACCACAAAGGGTATCAGAACATCTACGCGATAGGTGTAGACTTTTATGATAAAGATGGAAGTGTAGAACATTATCCGGTGGTGCCAGGCGGATGGTCACAACGGATCAAACAAAATGTGCCGGAAGTTAAGGCAATTGTTCGGTCGGATTGGTTTGGCTACCCCACCACTATGCACCACAAGGAGACTGATAAAATAATCCTTTCCGAAGATATCCGATGGACAGAACCCGAAATGGTAAAATTATTTTCATTGGAAATGGTGAAAGGGAATCTTGAAAAAGCACTGAACGAACCGGGCAATTTTTTAGTAAGTGAAACAGGTGCAAAGAAATTATTTGGTAATGATGATCCGATCAATCAACAGATCACGTTGAAGCATCCGTTCATTGGCGATGGGAAAGAAATAGTAGTGACCATCACTGGCGTTTATAAAGATTTGCCGTTAAACTCCCACTACCGTCCGGCATTCATTGGCAACGAAGCTGCATTGAAACCGGCCTTTGAAGATTCGCCGGGCGGATTTGACCGTTATTACAACAGCGTCAGTTCTGAAGGTGGATTTTTCACCACCTACGTGCGGCTTACGGATGGGAGCACAATTGAAAATCTCAATATACAACTCAAAGAATTGGCTGATGAAACTACGCAGTCAGACTCATCACTGCAGGCCAACGGTGGCAGGGTAGATTATTTTGTACGGCCTCTTAAAGACCTACACTTTGATGCCACTACCGACTGGGAGTTTGATGCAAAAGGTGATAAAAAATACCTGGCCATTTTCACCACCGTAGCATTGTTGATCTTAATCATCGCCTGCATCAACTACATGAACTTGGCTACGGCACGAAGTTCTAAGCGCGCTAAAGAAGTAGGCATGCGCAAATCACTGGGCGGTACCCGTTCCGAATTAGCACGACAATTTCTTATGGAGTCTGCCTTCATGGCCTTTACGGCTTTCATCATGTCTATGATCATGGTGGCGCTTATCCTTCCCTTCTTCAATACACTTTCGAATAAAGCGTTTACGCTGCTCGATTTATTTTCTACCGATATGATTCTCATTATTGTGGGCACACTTCTTTTTGTCACCCTGGTGGGAGGAAGTTATCCGGCATTCTTTTTATCAAGCTTTAAACCCATAGACGTTTTAAAAGGACACGTTACCAAAGGAAAGGGTGCCGATTTTTTCCGTAAGTCGTTGGTAGCCGTTCAGTTTATTGTTTCTATTGTGCTGGTCATTGCCACAGGCATTATCATTAAACAAATGAATTTCATCCAACACTCTAAACTCAACGAAAAAGGAAATCAAATTCTGTCTATACGATATGGCGGTGCTGCGCCAAACGAAAAATATCAATCGGTAAAAAATGAATTTCTTCAAGATCCGGAGATTACCCATGTCACTATGGCCAATCATCTTCCGCGCATGGATTATTTTGGCCCCACAGGTGCCGTGTATCGCTTTCCTGAAATTAATGATGGAGATTTACAATGGCATCAACTTAATGTAGACTTTGACTTTCCTCAAGTGTATGAACTCGAACTTCTGGCAGGCAGATTTTTTGATCCGAAAAATACAGCAGACTCTTCTTCATTCCTGATAAACGAATCGGCTCTTAAAGTACTAAACAAAACCGCTGAAGAAGTGATTGGCCTTGGCGCACAAGAAGTACGAGCCAATCGTAATGGAAAAGTAATCGGTGTGGTAAAGAACTTTCCCTTTCAATCTGCCTATCATGCCATTGCACCTTTGGTGATCAATCCTCGGCTGCACAACTTGGACAGAATATTATATGTAGAACTACCCGCAGGAAAGATGTCGAGCAAAATTGCATCCCTTGAAGCCGCCTGGAAAAAAGTGTTGCCAGGTGTTGGTTTTGATTATTGGTTTTTAAGTGATGAGTTTGGAAGAATGTATAAAACCGAGCGAAGGATTTCATCTATGGCCGAAGGGTTTGCTATACTTGCCCTAATCATAACCGCCCTTGGATTGTATGGGTTGGCCTCTTACACAGCAGAACAAAAAACCAAAGAAGTGGGCATCAGAAAAGTAATGGGTGCCTCTGTCGGTCAGGTGATGATGATGTTCTTGTTAAGCTTCTTCAAAATATTTTTTGTTGCCATGCTCATTGCCGTGCCGATCGTGTGGTACATGGGTGACCAGTGGCTAAAGACATTTGTATACCGCGAGTCTATGGATGTAATGATTTTTATAATTAGTATTCTGGCTCTCATGCTCATTACATT
>JBBRKB010000262.1:0-6024 GCA_038218385.1 Cytophagales bacterium
ATAGTCGTAACCGGAGTAATTTGATAAATGATCATCAACAATGCCAGCAAGGCAAAGGAGATAGCAAAATCAACAAAGCCTACCAATGCTTTGGACAGGGGAATAACCAGACGCGGGAAATAAATTTTCTTCACCATCTCCTGCGCACCAATTATGGAATTTCCCGATTGGTTTAAGACGAAAGAAAAATACGTCCAAGCCGTCATGCCGCAAATGGCAAATACTGGATAGGGCACGCCACCGGTGTCGACTTTGACTGCGCGGCCAAAAACGATTGTAAAAATCAATAACGTAGCAACCGGCTGAACAAATGCCCACAGCAAACCCAGAAAGGTTTGTGCATACCGCACGCGCAAGTCGCGATAGGCCAGAATCAGAAAAAGATCTTTGTATTCAAAAAGCTCTTTCAGATTGATCGAAAACCTGCTTTTATTTGCATCAACTACAATTCTGTGAGTGGACATCCAAAAAAAATAATATTTCTAACCCCATACCCTTTCGGTCAAGCGCCGTCACAGCGCTTCCGGTTTGAGCAATATTTTGACCTTTTAATTCAAAACGGTTTCAAAGTTACTCATTTACCTTTCCTTAATCAATCGGCCTGGAAAATTCTGTATTCGAATAAAAACATTCACAAGGCATGGTCTCTAATCCGGTCATCGGTAGTTAGGCTCTTTCACCTATTAGCAATTCGTGATGCAGACTTTGTTTTTATACATCGCGAAGCCATTCCGTTTGGTCCACCTGTCTTGGAATGGTTTATAGCCAAGGTATTGAAGAAGAAAATTATTTACGATTTTGATGATTCTATCTGGTTAACGGACAAGGTGAATGAAGGCGCGCTAGTGAAAACAATACGATGGAGAGGTAAAGTCGCTTCTATTTGCAAATGGAGTTATAAAGTGAGCTGCGGAAATTCATACTTGGGCAGGTACGCTTCCAATTTCAACCGGCATGTTGTTGTAAATCCCACCACCATTGACACGCAGCGGCTACATAACCCTGCGCTTTATAACGATGAAAGAGCGCCGGATAAAATCATCATCGGCTGGACAGGCTCCCACAGCACATTAAAATACTTATACCTTCTCGAAAATGTATTGCGGAAAATCATAGAACAATTTGACCATGTCTCGTTACTAGTGATTGCCGATTCAACACCTGCTCTAAACATTGATCGGTTGATTTTCAAACCTTGGTCAAAAGAAACAGAGATCAGTGATTTGCTGCTTTGCGATATTGGTATTATGCCCTTGCCTGATGATGAATGGTCGAAAGGAAAATGTGGGTTTAAGGCTCTACAATATATGGTACTGGAAATACCGGCTATTGCTTCTCCCGTGGGTGTGAATACTGAAATAATCCAAAATGAAGATAATGGATTTTTGTGCACTACTGATGAAGAGTGGATGTCAGCTCTAGAAACCTTAATTGTAAGTGCCCCTTTGCGTAAGCAACTTGGAAAAGCCGGCAGGCATACTGTTATAAAACACTACTCAGTATCTTCCAATTCAGAAAACTTTCTTTCATTGTTTAAATAATAAATTAACCCCAGACCAATCAAGTAGAAGGGGATTAACGGAATTTTATAGCGGGAAAGTGTGCCAAAATTATAAGTAGAAATACCAACTGAAAAAGCAAAGACTATTGAAAAAATCAAGCAGAATGCCACCTCCGGATTTTTCAATGTGCTGATTATTTTTCCACGGGCTTTATACAAGACATAAAGCGTAATCCAAACAAAGGCAAGGCTTTCTAGCGCAGATAAAAGCATAAGTGGGTTCTTAACCTCCCACAGATAAGGTCTAAATAATGAGACATTAATAGCTTGAGGAGCCAGACGGATCATACTTCCAAAACTTCCATCCAATTCGCCCAGGTCGTAGCCAGATGTCTCACCGGTACGAGCTCCCCACCCATAGCGAATGTCATAGGCAGTGATCATAGCGGTTTCAGCAATTTTGTTCACGTTGTAACGCGGGTCATCTTCACCCACTTTTACAATCGCATAATAACCCATTACTGCTACCATTAGTAGCATAAAAGGAATCAAAAGAATTTTGCCCATCATATTCCTGACGTTCACCATTTTTTTTATAAACACCCAAAGAATGACAGCAGGTAAAAAGCAGAGGAGGATATAGATTTTTATCGAATAGATTACCCAAAAACATATTAAAATCATTAACAGGTATCGCCAGGAGTAATGGCTGCTCGCAATCATCTTAAAAATGTAAAAGGTAGCAATGCCAAGGGCGGCCAATGTTAACGTGTCTTTAAAAATTCCTGAACCCCAAAAAAAAACCGTTGGGATGAATAAGCATGAAATAGCAATCCACTTATGTAGGCCGGGGTAGATTTTATAAAAAGCTTGAAAGAGTAGCCAAGCACCTAGGAAACCGATTACTGAGAAAAGTACAGCTGTGCCAGAATAAGAGGAGAAGGTAAGTAGGTCAAATACGGAACAAACACGGATAACAAAAAACGAGGCCTGATCTCTGTAATACCAAATTTGGCTAGCGTATTTAAATGATTCCGAATTATACTTTCCATTTGAAAAAAGTAAATCAAATCCATTTATGGGGTCATCCATAAACGCATTCCAAATATACCGGCTTCCGTATGTATGATAAGCAAACGTATCGCCTCCACTATAATAGAATTGATAAATAAACCCCACAGCCAAGGCACCAATGATTCTAACGGTAAGGCCGGGAATAAAATATTTTTTGGTCACTTCATCGGTAGCATACGGACGCACGCGATACGCGATGAAATAGATCACGATGAGGAGGATGGGTGTGACAATGAGATCGCGTAGTTCCACAGCTTAAATTTGGTACAGCTAATAATTGGCATCTCTAAAAACTTCCGAAATCCTTCTCCCATTGGAGAAGGGTAGGCCTGCCTGCCGGTAGGCAGGGATAGCCTGCCCCGCCATTTAGCGGGGAGGCCAATATAAAAACAGTTTTTGGAGATGTCCTAATCTCCCTTTCGTTCGATTTCTTTTAATCTTCTCTTGGCGTCTTTGAAGGCTTCGTCTTTTCGTCCTGCTTTTTTCTTTGCCTCTTGAAAATATTTTTTTGCCAACACCTTGTCGCCTTGCTTCTCGGCAATTTCCCCCAAGGCAATGATGGAATATAAATAATAACCAGATTCTGTGGCACCAATGGACTCGGCAAATTTCAAACAGAGCTTATAATATTTCTTAGAATCTTCGTAATTCCTTCGGGCATCATAGATCTGCCCAAGAAAAAAGGTGGCATACCTTCCACTCATGGCTTCATAACCCAATTTACCACTATCGATTTTCATCAAGATGTCTTTGCAAACAGGTTCTGCTTGCGCAAATTTTCCTGTGGAGTATAACATCCTTGCGTAATAGCGATGAAAGTATGGATTGTCGGGGTAGGTTTGGAAGAGATATTCACTGATCTGAAAGGCACGTGGCTGATCGTTTTCATAACTATTAAGAATGCGCATCAACCAAACCATGGCTTCGGTGCGTGTATAAAATGCGTTATACGAAACTTCTTTGAGTTGTTTGAGGCCAAGGTCTTTATCACCTTTATGAAAAAACCAAAGCAGCGGTTTTAATGCCGGATAATTCTCAGGCACCCAAACGGAGAAATAATTATACAACGCATCGCCAAACAAAAGTTCTGAGCTTAAATCAGATTGTTCACGTGTTACTTCCAGATAATTCAGTGCGCTCTTTCCGGCGGACGCGGCCTTTGTCCAATTTTTCCGCTCTTCATCAGAATAAAGCCTTCCTTTAAAACCATATGCTGCCGACAAGAAAAAAGCTGCCTCTATTTTGTAAGGAGGATATTTTTTGTAAAGATTCTCAGCCACCAGAATGGTGCTGTCCATGTAGGCTAGGAAAACTTTATCATGCGATGTATCAATGGTGTTGGGCATGATCTTCCACCATTCAATCAACCCCATTAAAAAATAGGGCAACGGATGCCAGCGGTAGTTGGCCTTGAGGTATCGGAACTGTTTCTCGGCCTCCTCAAATTTAAAGTTGTATAGATCGTTCAGCGCTTGCGTACATTCCAACTGAACTTTTAAATCGAGCAGCAAAATAATGGTGGAATCTTTTTTTGCTACAGGTTGTGCTTGCAAGCTGCTGGCCGCGACCCATAGTAAAATCGAAAGGAAAACTTTTAGGTTCGTAATTTTTATAACTTGGCGTTCAATCATTTTTATCGATGGTCACAAATCCAATGGGGCAACCTTCACAAAGTCACGAAACTAAATCAATATTCGGTGCCGACAAAAGGCTCCTCTTTGTTTTATTGTGCCTGCTCACTGCCCTGTTGCTTTTCATTAAGCAATCATTTATTGAAAACGAAACTGCTGCATTTGAGTTCCTTTTGGATCGGCCTGAAGGTACCATTCTCCGGTTAATAAGTGCTTTACAGGTTTTCTCCATTCCCATTGTGTACCTCTGGAAGTTTACCGTCATCGCGTTTGTCATCTGGGTAGGCTGTTTTCTATTTGGCTATAGGGTAACGTATGTGCAGTGTTGGGGTGTTGTGATAGGTGCCGAATTTATTTTTCTCATTCCTGAAGTCTTGAAAATAATGTGGTTCATGGTAGTGGTGCCCGATCCCACCATTCATGACATCCGGGCTTTTTATCCGCTGTCGCTCATCAACCTGGTTGACTATACCGACATAGACAAGCGGTGGGCATATCCGCTCAGGGCTTTAAATGTCTTTGAAATCATATATTGGGTTCTGCTTGTTTCAGGCATCAATCACTATGCAAAAAAGGATGTAAAAATGGTGTGGTTCATTGTTGCCAGCTCCTACATCCTCATCTTTTTTTTATGGCTGTTATTTTATGCTATCGTGTACAAATAGCTTCTAAAAAGCTGCGAGCCTCTAGCTGCGAGCTACAAGGTAATGTGTGGTTTATTTACGTTCGGTGGTGAAATAGTGGCCTCACCCCAGCTACAGGTATGCTTCTTAAAGTTAATGCTGCCTCTCTCATAAAAAAGCTGCGAGCCTCTGGCTGCTAGCTACGAGTTAGTGTGGTGCATGTTTATCTTTTGTAGTTGATGTGGATCGTCATTTCCCCTCTTTTTTGGAGAGGGGCTTTCTAAAAATGTTCGGTTGCAGAAAAGAAGATGGGGTGTGGCTGAAAAGCTGCGACCTTCTATCTTAAGCGTTCAACTATTTCGCGTCTCACTACATCTCTGGTCAATATTTGTATGGATAAGCTTCGCATTCTTTTACTATAGTTGAAAATCTGTATTTTCGCTCCTTAAAGTTTTGAAAAACACACAATCAATATGAATTTTCAGAAGGCCAATAATTACACCGGGTGGTTTGTTTTCGCAGTTGCCCTTATTGTATACTGGACAACGATGGAAGAAACCAGCAGTTATTGGGACGCTGGTGAATTTATTTCTGTCTCCTATAAGTTGGAAGTGCCCCATCCTCCTGGTGCACCGTTGTTTTTGCTCATTGGCCGCATGTTTTCTTTTCTTGCCATGGGCGATGTAACTATGGTTGCCTATTGGATAAACTTTACCAGTGTGCTGGCCAGTGCTTTTACCATTCTCTTTCTTTTCTGGTCTATCACGCTTCTGGGGCGCAAGATCATGGGCTTCGCAAAGCCCGATGAAATTAAAGCTGATAAAGTTTGGGTGCTGATGGGTGCGGGTCTAGCTGGTTCACTGGCCTATACCTTTTCTGATTCGTTTTGGTTCTCTGCTGTGGAAGCCGAAGTGTATGCCATGTCATCCTTCTTCACCGCCTTTGTGGTGTGGGCCATGTTGAAGTGGGATGTGATCGAAGATGAATCGAAAGCCAACCGATGGCTCATTCTGATATTTTATATGATGGGATTATCAATCGGTGTCCATCTTCTAAACCTTGTTACCATTCCTGCACTGGGCTTGATTTATTATTTTAAAAAATACAAAGAGCCCACCCTGTGGGGAATGGTGTTT
Organism: Cytophagales bacterium; assembly: GCA_038218385.1. Lineage (GTDB taxonomy): Bacteria > Bacteroidota > Bacteroidia > Cytophagales > Cyclobacteriaceae > JBBRKB01. The sequence continues at coordinate 5,966 of JBBRKB010000262.1, forward strand.
ACCATGATCGTGAGTCTGCTCCTCATCTTTTTTGTCAACAACATTATCATTCCCGGCTT
>JBBRKB010000263.1:0-6010 GCA_038218385.1 Cytophagales bacterium
TCCAACAATATCATCTTCCGTATCGAAATTAAAAATTTTTAACGCTGCACGATTAATGTTTTGAATGATGTCATCGCTATTCAGAACCAGCAGACCTTCCTGAATGGACAATAAAATTTTATCGGTTACCTCTTGAGAAAATAGAAATTTTGTTTGAATGTTATTCATAAGGAGCTTTTCTTCAAGCTCACAAATAAACAGCATCTAATCCTTGCATACGTGATGTAGAAAACACTAAACCTACTTAGGCAATATTTTAACCTTATAGTTTATTTAAATCATATGAAGAGCGGATTTATCCCCATAAATAGTACACGGTTATACTTAGTTTCATTGCGAATTGGAGGGAATTGTATTTTAAGCCAAACAACACGTAAACATTCACCCGGGAAATTGATGTAATTTTACACTCGGACATAATCGAAGCGCATCGGGTATAGATGTGGATCCAGCTTTCTCAATTTCTAGTCGTGTTATAACGTAAGCCGTTATAGGAGCATCATAGATATTCTCCGCTTCACGAGAAGCCGATACGATGTTTACATTCATTAAATCCGCCAGCGACATAGCAAACAAGTCCACGGAATCCACTTGCGCAAAAGCGAGGCTGGGCAGTATTAAAGAGCCAAACAAGAATAAAAATTTCGTCTTTTTCATGATTTAAGGTAATTGCGTTTCAATGTCTATTATTAACATTTCATTTAACGGTAAAATTACTCTTCTTGCTTTCCCTTTTCTGTCTTAAGTATGGATACCATACACGGATACAATATGAAAAAGCAAAGAAGAATTAGTTCACCCAGAAAAATAATTAGGATCTTTTAAGAGGCAATAATGGAATTGAACAGGTCAAACATTTAACTCAAGGGGGCAGAAATTAAAAAAAATTAAATAGGGGACCTTCATCAAAAACCGAATTTGATTTATCATTTATTAAAGAGAGCGAATAGAAATTTCACAACTGATCTTCGATAAAAATCGTTGTCGGCCACATTTCCATTAAGAAAAAAATGGATTGGCATATTCAGCTTGATCATTTGGCCCACGGCATCTTGATCAACGCCTGGTAAAGGTTCACGGTTGTAAACCCAAGCCCTACCCTACGCACATTAAACGTTCCGTCCTTGTTGACAAGCCGCTTTACTTTTGTGCCTAACCCAAGATCATTAAATTGCCTAACCATTCTGCAATAAAAAATTTATTACTACTTAAACATCCCACCTATGTAGTCGAAGAAATTCCATTCAGCCAGTTGATTTACAAAGCTTGGAATCGAAGCGGGATAGATGATGATGCAAAACACCAATCCAAACAGAGCTCCATAAATATGTGCATCGTGGTTAATGTTGTCGCGCGATCCTCTACCTTTAAAAAATGAATAAATAAGGTATATGGCCCCGAGCAAAAAACCAGGCAGACAAAAGATAAAATAAAAACAAATGGAACGGATGGGCTCAAAAAGTATCGAAGCAAAAACAACGGCGGCCACACCTCCTGAAGCACCCAACGCGTTGTAGGCAGGATTGTCTTTGTTTTTAAAAAAAGTAGGCACATCAGAAATAATGATTCCCAATAGATAAAACACCACAAAATAAACGGAACCCATTTGGGGAAACAGGTATTGAAAAGTCATCTCGACAACCGATCCAAAAAAATAGAACGTGATCATGTTAAACGCCAGGTGCATGTAATCTTTATGCATAAACCCGGATGTAATGAACCGATAGTATTGCTTCTTGTGATCGACCATGTAGGGATTAAAAATCGTTTTAGAAATGACTTCCGCATTGCTAAACCCATAGATACTCACCGCTACTGTGAAGCCTATGATAATGTTGGTAATGGTTAATTCCATGGTTGTGCGATCACCGAAATAATTTAAAGAAAGAAAGTATTATATCTCGCAATAATACACGATTTTAGTCATTCAAAATCAATACTGGTAAGTTAAGGCCCCCACACCCTTTCTCATATAAAGATGCGATGGAGGCGGGTTTGACAAAATGCCGGACTAAATCGTTAGGTATATGATCGTTGTTGTATTCAGAATACTCTTTCTCATTGCCTTTGTCGTTGGACTCTATTACCTCCTGATGCGTATTTTTAATCCTCCCGATTTTATTAGCTGTGGGCGATGCGAAGGCAAAGGATATTGGTATGATGGACGTGGCAGAGAGACGTGTGATTGGTGCAAGGGATCGGGCAAGGTGCCAAAGGAAAAACATTGACAATTATTTTATCAAACAATACATCATGTATAAAAACATAATCATAACAGGGGCAGCGGGAAACTTAGGCAAAGCAACGTTAGAAAAAATGGTCAGTGAAGGTTATCACGTTATTGCTACCGTGGAGCCAGGGAAAACGTTGGGCTTCTATGAAGATCACGCGCAGGTAGACATCCATCATCTGGACTTAATGAACGAAGATGATGCTACTACATTTGTTGCCGTTGTATTAAAAAAATATAAAACAATCGATGCTGCGCTATTGCTTGTGGGTGGCTATGCCGGTGGAGATATTGCCAGCACATCGGGCGAAATGTTGCGTAATATGTATGCGTTGAACTTTGAGACTACCTACTTTCTTGCCCGGCCACTATTCAAACAAATGATGGCTCAAAAGAATGGAAGGATCATCATGATCGGGGCGCGACCTGCCTTACTACCGAAGGATGGAAAAAATTCATTCGCGTATGCGATGAGCAAGTCACTGATCTTCGAACTCGCCAACATTCTAAATGTAGAAGGTAAGGATAGTAATGTAACCGCCACCGTAATCGTTCCCAGTACGCTTGATACACCTGCCAATCGAAAAGGGATGCCCGATGCCGATTTCACTACCTGGGTAAAACCAGAAGATGTAGCGAACATCATGGCGTTTGTAATCTCAAACAATGCCGCGCCATTGAGGGAAACGGTGTTGAAGGTTTATGGAGGAGCTTGAAAGAGTTGAGCCTCGAGCTGTGAGCTGCGAGCCACGAGAAAACCCACACTCGGAGCTCTCCGCTCGAGGCTCGCGGCTATTTTTCAATCAAAGGTTTTCATTAACGGCATGATGGGGCTATCTTTACCTTTTCTGTGGTATACATGTTCAGTCGCCTTCATACACTTGTCATCCGTTTTCTAAATTATTTTCACGACAGGTTAACCTCACGTCAGTTTTTTATTCTCTCCAGTGTGCTGGTAGGGTTTTCAGCCGGAATGGCCGCTATCATCCTGAAATTTTTTGTTCACTTCATTCAAAAACAGGTTGAATATTATTCCGACAGCTACGAACAGTTTTTCCTCTTTACACTTTTTCCACTTTTTGGTATTGGTTTCACGGTGTTGTACGTACGCTACGGGTTAAAAAACAAATTGAAGAAAGGCGGAGCTGAAATTGTTTATTCCATCGCCAAAGAATCCAGCATCATACCCAAGACCGAAATATGGGGACACTTGATCTCCAGTGCACTCACGGTTGGCTTTGGTGGATCTACAGGTTTGGAGTCACCTATTGTAAGCTCAGGTTCTGCCATCGGTTCTAACTATGCGAAGACCTATAAACTAAGTTATAAAGAGCGCACCATTCTTTTAGGCTGTGGTGCCGCAGCGGGCATTGCCGCAGTGTTTAATGCACCCATTGCCGGTGTGCTATTCGCTATCGAAGTATTGTTGACCGATGTCACCGTGGCAGCGTTCATTCCCTTGATTATTGCTGCTGCATCAGGTGCCTTGCTTTCTAAAATAATTCTCGGTGACGATGTTATTCTTACGTTCACCCAACAGCAGATTTTTGATTACCAAAATGTACCCTTCTACATCGTGCTGGGTATCTTGTCGGGGCTGCTTTCGATTTACTACGCGGGCACATTTAATTATTTTGAAAGTAAAATGGGTGGCATCAAAAATCCGGCAATCAGGATTTTTGCCGGTGGGGCCATGATGTGCGTGCTGTTACTTTTCTTCCCTCCGCTTTTTGGTGAAGGGTATGAATCCATCAAAACCATTTCCAATTTACATGCCGAACAACTTGTGCATAACAGTTTGTTGCACACCTTGCTCAACAATGAATGGAAGATCCTTATGTTCTTCATTGTGTTGGTATTTTTAAAAGCCATTGCAGCGGCCATCACCATAGGTAGCGGTGGCAATGGTGGAAATTTTGGCCCCTCACTCTTTATGGGTGCCTACCTCGGCTTTGCTTTTGCCCGGCTGATCAATTTGACGGGCATTGCAAAAATTCCCGAAACAAATTTTACGCTGGTGGGCATGGCAGGTATACTCAGTGGCATTTTCTATTCACCACTCACCGCTATCTTTCTTATTGCTGAAATTACCGGCGGCTACAACCTGATGATACCGCTCATGATCGTGACCACCATTAGTATTTCAATGGCGCATTGGTTTCATCCCCTATCGATGGAAGGCCGAAAGCTTTCGTCCAAACTTAAACTCAGTATTGAAGATCGCGATCAATATCTGTTGAGCAAACTCGACCTGAGTGATTTGATTGAAACAAACTTCATGATGATAAAACCTACAGACCATCTTCGCGACCTGGTGGCTTCTATTAGCAAATCAAAGCGAAATACTTTTCCGGTTGTGAACTTAGATGGAAAACTTGTGGGGCTTATCCACCTTGACCATGTACGCGAGACGATTTTCAATCACGAGCTCTATGATAAGGTAATTGTAAAAGAACTCATGCACCAACCTGCGGCCACCATTTCGCCCAACGACACGCTGCACATGGTGTTGAAAAAGTTTGACGAAACCAAAGAATGGAATTTACCTATTGCGGAAAAAGGAAAGTACATTGGCTTTCTTTCCAAGTCCAGCATTCTTACCAAGTACAGAACTGAGTTGGTGCGCTCGATGTAAAGTTTACCTCTGCATTATTTTACCGGCGGGTCACCGCGATAGGGTTGAATTAATTTTGCCACCAGACCTGTCCAACCCGTTTGATGACTGGCACCCAATCCTCTACCATTGTCGCCATGAAAATATTCACTGAATAAAATGTACTCACTGAAGTTTGGATCGTCTTGCAATTTTTTACATTGCCCAAACGCAGGCCTTTTTCCATTTTCATCTTTCATAAAAATAGAGACCATCCGATCACCTAAATCGTGGGCGATTTCACGCAATGTTTTCATTTGACCAGATCCCGTGGGGTGTTCAACTTTAAAATCATCGCCATAATAGTGATGAAACTTTTGTAGCGACTCGATCAACAGATAGTTGACCGGAAACCATATCGGGCCGCGCCAATTTGAATTTCCTCCAAACATATTTGAATCACTTTCACCTGGTACGTACCGAACAGTAAACTCAATCTCGTTCAGCTTTACTTTGTAAGGATGCTCTTCATGATATTTGGATAAAGCACGGACACCATAGGTTGACAAAAATTCTGCTTCGTCCAACATTCGTTTTAACAATCGTTTCATGCGATGCCCACGCAACAAAGAAAGCAAGTGGCGCTCCCCTTTTCCTTTTTCCGACCAACGCGAAACTAAGGAGGCCAGATCCGGGCGATTGGCCATGAACCATTTTAACCGCTCCTGAAATTGTGGAAGTGCTTTGAACGTTTCCTCTTCCAACACTTCAACAGCAAACAAGGGAATGAGGCCAACCATCGAGCGCACCTTCATCTTGATACGATCGGTAGAAGTATTTAATACATCATAAAAAAATTCATCTTCTTCATCCCACAAGCTGATGCCGTCTTTCTCTACATTGTTCATAGCCCCGGCAATGTAGAGGAAGTGCTCAAAAAACTTTGTCGCCAAACTTTGATATACCGGCTTCTCTTTCGCCAGCTCCACGGAGATGCGCAACATGTTCAATGTAAACATGGCCATCCAGCTGGTGCCATCCGTTTGTTCTATGAATTCACCGGTAGGCAATTTCGCACTGCGGTCAAACACGCCAATGTTGTCCATGCCCAAAAAGCCGCCCTGAAAAATATTATTACCGTCGTTGTCTTTTTTATTTACCCACCAGGTGAAGTTCAATAACAGCTT
>JBBRKB010000264.1:0-5998 GCA_038218385.1 Cytophagales bacterium
AATCATCAAGGAAATTTCGGATACCAGGAAACGTACAAGAAATGGTTATTTATGATTACAAAGGGAATTCAAGAAAAGTAGTTCCTGCTAAAATTTAATAGGATTTAATATTCCCCAACGTTTTTAAATCTAACCGTTACCCGAAGGTAGTGTAGCGGGTTATCTATTTCACCAGCCCCCCTTCAAACCTTCCTTAAGCGCTTTTTTATAATTTCTCAAATCGAATTTAAATAACGTTGGTGATTTATGAGCTCCTCCGGTTCTTCTTTCGTTTAGTTTTTTAAGAATGCCATAACTTAGCATCTTCCGTTGAAAATTTCGCCTGTCTAGTTTCTTATCCAGTATGGTTTCATAAAGCCGTTGCAATTCGGGCACGGTAAATTTGGGGGGTAATAGATTAAAACCCACGGGATGGTAATTCAAATGCATGCGCAGTGCTTCCATTCCTTTTTTTAGAATCTCGTTATGGTCGTGTATAAGTTGTGGAATGTCGTGAATGTCCCACCATTCACAGGCGTCAGAAGTATAGTCCGGTTGGGGGGTAACAGTGGAATATTCCACAAGGGCATAATACCCTACGGTAATGAAACGCTGTAGTAACCAATTGGATGGATCAGGTTTTATCCCAAAATATTTGAACAACTCTTTGTTTTGATTTTCATCAATGCGTTTACTGTCGCCAAACAAGTGAAACTGATGAAGAAAGACATCGCTTAAGCCCGTGCGGGATTGTAAGGTTCGGATTACTGCATCATCTACATTATCTTCCTTTTCTACGAACCCGCCGGGAAGTGCCCAGTATTGGGTGTGTTTCATTTTTAGGAGCAGAACTTTGAGTTTGTTATTATGAAACCCGAAGACCACACAGTCTACCGAAAACCCTGGGTGGAACAACTCTGCTCCTTTATATATGATATGATTTTTGTCGAGTTCCATTCGGTATCGTTTGCAAAGCGCAAGAAAAATAATGCATATACCGTTAGTTTCCAATTTTGCCCAGCAGTGGTGTTAATTATTATCTGATTGGCATGATGATCTTAAGTAATACACATTATTAACTTTAAATTATACATGACAAATTTTTTTTTGAAAGTGACTTTTATTGATTAGTTGGAGCTGATAATGAAAATTCATGACTTTCACACCATCATCAAACGGTTGCCGCAACCGATGTAGTAAGTGCATTTCATGTTTGGTGATTAATAGGTGCTTTCGAAAATATAGTAATCGTGTTCGAGATAAGTATTTTTCCGCAAACGGTGTTTTAGAAATTTAGTATGGTTTCCTTACAGCAAGCCAACTTGTGCATAGGGTGACCGTACATTTGCAGTATAGAAAAACAAAACACTAAACATTTTTTTAAACTTTAATCGTCATGTCTATGAAAACAAAATCAATGATCCTTTCTGCACTTGTATTGGTAAGTGTAGTATTGTCAGCATCCGCCATCAATCCATCAAACACAGGATTTGCAGTAATCCCTGTTAGTGGTTCAACTACCTACAAAGTAGTTTACAAAAATAAAAATATTAGCAAGGTGAAGCTGAGCCTTTACAACGCTGATGATCAACTCATCTTTACCGAAACAATAAATGGTAAAACAGGTTTTATCCGTCCATTGAATTTTGAAGGCCTTGCTTCTGGTGAGTATACCATTGTGGTAGAAGATGCAGCTGGTAAGCAAACTGAGAAGATTAGCTTTGCACCCATCAAATCTGCTGTGAAATATGTTCATGTGAGCAAACTGTCCAATGAAGAAGGTAAGTATGTGTTGTCAATTATTGGTAATGAAAAAAGCCAAAACGTTGTGAACGTTCGAATCTTCAATGGTGATACCGTGATTTTTAACGAAACAAAAGAATTCTCAAATGAGTTTGCGCAAGTCTATAATGTAAAAGCATTCTCAGGTGCCTTATCTTTTGAAGTTACAGATAGCAAAGGAACTGTGTCGACAGTTAATTTCTAAGAACTTGAAATAATAAAATAGTAGACAAAGAGAGCCTGGATTTATCCGGGCTTTTTTAGTTAGAGGCCGAAAGCATTTGATCAATAAGCGCAAGTCTTTTAACAATTGAGTTTTTGCTCAATAACGTTCCTGGAGAAAGCACAGCATTGGCACCAATCTTAGAATGATCACCCACTAGTCCACCAAATTTTGTAGTTGCAATCGGAAATGGTTTACCCTCTATTACCACATGAATGGTTTTGTCCTCTCGTTCATTAAAATGATTTGCCATGATGGCACCCGCCTCCAGGTTCACATAGGAGCCAATGATGGAATCGCCCACAAAATTGAAATGGGCAAGTGTAGCGTTATTAAGAACATAGCTAGATTTTATTTCACAACCTGGCCCAACAGATACATGTTCTCCCAGATATACACCGCCGCGTAAATAGGCATGCGCACCAATAAAGCAGTTAGCGGAGATAACAATAGGTCCTTTTAGTACTACATGTTGTTCAACCACTGCACTTTTGTGAATGGCTACATGGTTTGTTACGGTATAATCTTCACCAATCGTGTCGATTTTTTCGCTGAGTGTGCTTTCAATATTTTTTATCAACTCCCAAGGTGGTGTTCCCTCACTAGAAGAAATCAATCTCCACATGTCTAAATAGTCTGCAAGTGATGACATTGCGTTCAAATTTTCTTTAAGGTAAAAAGAGTATCTTACATTACGAATATGGAAACGGTTTTAATAATTGTGGGGAGTATTGCCATGCTAATTGGTTTGGCCGGAAGTATTTTACCGATCTTACCGGGTCCGCCCATTTGCTATTTGGGTTTACTAATCCAACAATGGCGAGCAGATCCTCCTTACTCAACTCATTTTCTTATTGCGTGGGCAGTGATTGCTGTGGGTGTTAGCGTACTGGATTATGTTGTTCCCATGTATGGTACAAAGCGATTTGGTGGAAGTAAGTATGGCATGTGGGGATGTACGGTTGGTCTGGTGGTTGGAATATTTTTTAGTCCTGCAGGAATTGTGCTCGGCCCTTTCATTGGTGCCTTTGTGGGTGAATTGATTTCACGTAATGACTCTTCGCATGCACTTCGCGCAGCCTTTGGATCGTTCCTCGGATTTTTACTCGGCACCTTGCTGAAGTTTGTCGCGTGTGTGATGATGATATGGTATTTTGTAGCGCCATTTTTTGATTGGTAAAAAATAGTATTGGATTAGCTAAGGAAAATGGCAGGCTATTCAAACACTCCATTGACAAAAAAGCTCGGCTTAAAAGAAGGCTTCAAAGCATATGTACATCAACCGCCCATTTCTTATTTCGATTTATTGTCACCGCTGCCTGAAGGTGTTCTATTTGCAAAGCAGCTGCGCGGCAATTTGAATTTTATCCATGCCTTTGTAAAAGACTGTAAGTCGTTTCAGGCAATCTTTTTAAATCAAAAAAATGTATACAGCCTGATGGCATGGTTTGGATTTCATGGCCGAAGAAATCTTCTAAGGTTGAAACTGATCTGGATGAAAATATCATTCGTGACTTCGGTCTTAAAAATGGACTCGTAGATGTGAAGGTGTGTGCTGTTGATGATGTGTGGTCAGGGCTGAAGTTTGTATTTCGATTGGCAGATAGAAAATAGAAGCAGCATCCAAATGGGTGTTAGGATAAACTTATAGAATTGTTTACGTTTGCCTAACAGTTGTTTGTAAAATGGGATTCTATGGCTGCTACGCAAGATTTTTCAAAATACACCACCGAAGATTTTCTAGTTTGGAAGCTTTTATTTGAGCGTCAAATGCTCCAGTTGCCTGGCGCAGCCATTCAGGAATACATAGAAGGCATCAAACGGGTAAAGTTTGTGGCTGATCACATTGCCAGTTTTGAAGAGACCAACAAATACCTTGCGTCATACACCGGATGGGAGATTGTAATTGTGCCTGGATTAATTCCTGATAAAGATTTCTTTGAATTGCTGTCCAAAAAGAAATTTCCTGCAAGCACCTGGCTTCGTAAAATGGAGGAGCTTGACTACCTCGAAGAGCCGGATATGTTTCATGATGTGTTTGGTCACGTGCCATTGCTTACTAACGTGGATGTTGTTACGTTTCTGCAAGAGCTAAGCATTATTGCTTTGCGCTACATCGACAATCCCTGGGCCATCGAATTGATGTCCCGTATTTATTGGTTCACGGTTGAGTTTGGATTGATTCGCGAGAATGGTCAACTACGAATTTATGGTGCGGGTATCTTAAGCTCAAAAGGTGAGACCGTGTATGCGCTGCATAACTCAGCACCTCACCGCCATCCGTTTGACGTTGAAAAAATATTGAATACATCTTTTCGAAAAGACACCTTTCAAAAAGAATATTTTGTGCTGGATTCGTTCAGTCAACTTTCAGGTTGCATTCCTGAGTTAGCAAAGTTGATGGAGAGTATGGTGCAGAAGCAGCATTGATCCATTGATAACTAAATTTCAGAAGCGAAATACCTTTCCTTCATATAAAGTAAAATTCTTGCTTAGCATTATTATCGAAAATCATTACTTTCGATCCCTCTTACCATTCAAAAAAATATCATGACTTACATCCCCAACAAAGATCGCTACGACACCATGAAATACAACCGATGTGGTAAAAGTGGATTGAAACTTCCTGCATTATCCATTGGGCTGTGGCACAACTTCGGTGGTGTGGATGTGTATGAAAATTTTCGCGACATTCTACGCACAGCATTTGATCACGGTGTCACGCATTTTGATTTAGCAAACAACTATGGACCACCTCCAGGATCGGCTGAAGAAAACTTTGGTAGAATTTTTAAGCAAGATTATAAACCGTATCGCGATGAATTGATTATCTCATCAAAGGCCGGCTACCTGATGTGGCCTGGCCCGTATGGTGAATGGGGATCAAAGAAATATTTAGTCTCTAGCTTGGATCAAAGCCTGAAGCGCATGGGCCTCGACTATGTTGATATTTTTTATTCACATCGGCCAGATCCTGATACACCGCTAGAGGAAACCATGGGCGCGTTGGATCTCATCGTGCGTCAGGGGAAAGCGTTGTATGTTGGCATTTCAAACTATCAACCGAAAGAAGCTGCACGTGCCATAGAGATTTTAAAATCATTGGGTACGCCATGTCTTATTCATCAACCCAAGTATTCTATGTTTGAGCGTTGGGTTGAAGATGGACTTATGGATTTGTTGGAGAAAGAAGGGATAGGTTGTATTCCATTTTCACCACTGGCGCAAGGCATGCTTACCAATAAATATTTAAAAGGAATTCCGCAGGATTCAAGAGCTGGCAAGTCAACGGGGTTTCTTCAATCAACCGAACTCACTCCGCAGCGTTTGGAACAGATAAAAAGTTTAAATGAGCTGGCATTAAAGCGTGGGCAAACGCTGGCGCAGATGGCACTTGCCTGGTTGCTAAAAGATAAACGCGTTACATCTGTTTTGATCGGTGCAAGTTCATCTGCACAACTTTTGGATTCCTTGAAGTGTATGAACAATACCGAATTTGCAAAAGAAGAATTGGATGGAATTGAAAAAATCCTGAAAGGCAACTAGTGTTGAGTTAATTATAATATGACGCATAATACGATATACAATCAAACTGATAAAGACAGAAGTTGAAGAACTGCATGTGATCATACATTGCCCTACATTTTATTGAATTGTGATGAGGGGAAATATTCTAACAAAGTCACCAACGAACAAATCAGCAAAGTGCTGAAAGTAGTGATGCGGACTCTAGACCGGGTGAAGTAAAAATTTAGAGAAGAAGGATTTGAAGCCACCCTGGAGAGGCGTGCCGCCAGCCGTGTTTATGAAAACAAAAACTGATTGTAAGGTGGAAGCTTAGTTAGAAAATAAATAATATGCTTGGGTCTTAAAATAAAATCATGTTATTTGAATATTGAATTTATAAATGGCACAAATCCGATTATTAAAATGAAAAGAAGTTACAAATATAACCATCAAAAGAGGGTGTTAGATAAAATACAAATTCAAATGAATCTGAGCTTTTTTTATACT
>JBBRKB010000265.1:0-5971 GCA_038218385.1 Cytophagales bacterium
TCATCTCCGGAAAGCCGGATAATGGCGAGGGCGCCAACAGCATGAGGGGTGGCAAGTGCTACAATGGTATCAGTCATAGAAAGTCAAAAATAAGATTTTTATTTTGACACGTGCTGTACGATCAACACCGGAATGCCTACACGATGTCTTACCGTATCAACCGTGGTACCCAAAATAAGGTCTTTAAAAAATTTATGTCCATGCGCACCCATTACCAAAAGGTCGGCATCAAATTCCTTTACAAGGTTCGGAATTTTTCTGCGCGGATTGCCATAGCCCACTTCAGTTTCTACCTGATAGCCACTGCTCATTAATTGTTGGGCATATTGGTTCAGTGCGGCTGTATCTTGTTCAGATTCATGGTCTGCAATTTCGCTGCCATACACGAATGCTCCTGCGGTTTCCACCACATGTATAAGTTTGTAATGTGCTTGGTTGCCACCTTGTGCCAAAGCACTTTTAATAGCCATGGCATCAATGTCGCTAAAGTCGATGCAGATGGCAATTCGTTTATAGACAGGTGCATCGGTTATGTGTAATTCAACAGCACTACCATGCGGTACGAGGGCATCTTTTTCCATTTTGCGTTTGTCGAGCAAGGGTTTAAAGATAATGTAGAGCAACAAAATAAAAGCAGCAAATGAAATAGGAATAACCGTAACCCATAGAATCCAGGCGTTATCTTCTGCCGCAGAAAGCCATCCCAGCACTTCATCATATACCAATTTTACATTCAGGCTAATGATGATGATAGCGATCAGCCAGGCAAGAATTTTAACCCATAGCTTTATGGCATAGATGCCCATCTTCTTTTTATCGGAAGTAAAATGAATGAGCGGAATGACGGCAAAGCCAAGTTGCAAACTTAACACGACCTGACTGAGTACAAGTAGTGCGCCCGTTTCACCTTCGCCATAAATAAGGATGACCACGTATGCGGGTATGATGGCAATGAGTCTTGTAATCAGTCGCCTGAGCCAGGGTGCAATCCGGATGTTCAAATATCCCTCCATCACAATTTGGCCAGCTAATGTTCCTGTGATGGTGGAGCTTTGTCCTGCGGCCACAAGTGCTACGCCAAAAAGAATAGAAGCCCAATGCGTTCCCAACATGGGTGTAAGTAATTTGTATGCATCTTGAATTTCTTTAACTTCAAAATACCCTGCGCGATAAAAGGTAGCGGCTGCCAACACAAGAATGGCTGCGTTCACAAAGAATGCAGCGTTGAGTGCTATGGCAGAGTCAATAAAGTTGTACTTGATCGCACTCCAAATCCCTTTTTCATTTTGTTGAATCCTTCGTGTTTGAACAAGGGAGGAGTGGAGGTAAAGATTATGCGGCATTACGGTCGCTCCAATAATACCAATGGCAATATATAAGGCATCTTCTCCCGGAAGGGATGGAATAAATCCGATAAACAATTCATCCATTACCGGTTTTGCCAAGATCATTTCAACAATAAAAGCACCGCCAATGATGGCAACCAACCCAATGATGAAGAGTTCAATCTTGCGCATTCCATAGCTGTGGAGTAAGAGTAAAAGCAAGGTATCGAACACCGTTAAGGTCACGCCCCATATTAAGGGGAGCCCAAAGAGTAATTGCAAGCCGATGGCCATGCCCAATACTTCTGCGAGGTCACAGGCGGCAATGGCAATCTCTGCAAGAAACCATAACGTATAGTTTACCCCTGAACGATAGGTAGCACGCGATGCCTGTGCAAGATCCAACTGGCGAACGATACCGAGCCGTGCACTTAAGCTTTGCAAGAGCAGCGCCATCAGATTAGACATTAATAAAACCCATATCAAGGCATAGCCATACTTGCTACCACCGGCAATGTCGGTTGCCCAGTTTCCGGGATCCATGTAGCCAACGCTCACCAGATAGGCTGGCCCAAGAAACGCAAGGATTTTTCTCCAACCTTTTCGATTGCTCGTGTCAATCGATCCGTGTACTTCGCTTAATGATTTATGGCCTGAGTCAATTTTGTTCATACGTTCATCCGGTAACCATTAAATTTTCTGAAGCATCACGTGAGATAAAGCATTTATTTTTCCCATCAATTACAATTTCCAGTGAGCCATCAAATTCAATACGCTCAACTATTTTTATGGGTGCGCCAATGTAGATGCCGATTTTGCTGAGGTATTGCAGAAATGCCGGTGTTCCATTTTTTACCGATTTGATTACACTTTTCTTTCCGATGGCGAGCTCGCTTAACAAGATTTGTTTCACTTCACTTATTTTTCCATGCTTATCAGGAATGGGATGGCCATGCGGGTCTACCGCAGGGTAGTCAAGAAAGGCATCCAGTTTTTCAATGAGTAAGGGGGATTGAATGTGTTCCAATTGCTCGGCTACTTCATGCACTTCGTCCCAATTGAAGCCAAGTTTTTGCACCAAGAAAGTTTCCCACAGCCGATGCTTACGGATGATACGGAGAGCCTCTGCTTTTCCTTTTGTGGAAATGTTGGCGCCATAATATTTTTCGTATGCGATCACACCTTTGGCCGCGAGGCGCTTAATCATATCTGTGACGGATGCGGCCTTGTTGTTCATGCTTTCCGCCAGGGCTGTGGTGGACACCGGCGACTTGCCCCCTTCGGAAAGGTGGTAGATCGCTTTTACATAATTCTCTTCTGCAAGGCTCAGCATAATGTTATTGCTTGCAAAAGTAAATATTTAGGTGAGTCTAAAAAATAAAATAGGTTAATATTTTAAGATTTAGGATATGTTAATAATTATAAGTTAGAAAACGCATTAAACAATTTTTCAGCCTCAGTTTCCCACAAAATTTCCTTTCCAGGAATTTCTATGTAAAACTTTTTCTGATGCAATTCAGATACTAGCGATTGTCCATCTATGGATTTCGGATCGAGGGTAACGCATGCTTGAAAAGGTAGACAGTAGGATTCCAACAAAAAATTGGGCGTAAGGATAATGGGTAGTTGTGCTCCCAGATATTCAAAAAGTTTGGTAGGGTACTTATCGTTAATAGCGGGATTGGGCGGATAGGCAATTATCCCAAAGTCAGACGAATGAATGTGCTTCATTATTAAATCATGAGGCACGAGTTGATCACCCCCAATGAATTGGATGAAATCATGTGATGCGATCTCATCGTTAATTTTTTTCAAGGTGTCTTGTTGGGCACAACGGCCAATAATGGTAAGATGCACTGAAGAGTCATGTTGATGGAGGCTTTTGGCTATGGCAATGGCAGCGAATACCCCGGTTGATTCCGCCAAGGTGCCCGAGAAGAGGAGTTTAGTTGAAGGGGTAAGTTTTGCTTTATAAGAATCTGGCGGTGTTGCGTTTTTTCTACACACTTTGTTCTCAACGATAATAAATTTTTTACCAATGAACCCTAATTGATTTTGATAACATCCATCCGATAAAATGTAGAGATCAACAAACGGAGCGGAGACTACTTCCATTCCCCTCACATACATGGCGAGGAATGGCCGTAAAAAAGTAGGGAAAGCTGAAAGGGAAATAATGTTTTGATAATAATTTTCACTGACATCATAGAGTAGTTTTGTCCTTGTCATTAGTTTCGCTAACATTCCGATAACTAACAGCTCATGAGTGCAGATAATTAAGTGAGTGGGTTTATGTTTAAGAATGCGAAGAAATAGTGTCAGCGGTTGGAGTAATCTGGATAGACTGAGCCTTTTAAACCGAATGGATGGAAAATATTTAATTAAAGTATTGTTAACGGGATTGGATACTGCCGGATAGCCCATAATAGCCACTTCACAGCCATAATGTGACGAAAGACTTTCGGCCAGTTTGTCGCGCATACGTGGATCATCCACAGGCTTTAGCACTGAAGTGATGACTATTTTCCTTTTTTTTATTACTTGCGACAAAATTTAAATCTATCAGCTATAAACTAAATGTTAAAATGGAATTAAAGCAAATCATTGAACAAGCCTGGGAAGACCGATCACTTCTGCAAAAAGCAGATATACAAGCGCATATTCGCGATGTTGTGGAGAAACTTGATAAAGGGGTGTTGCGCGTAGCGGAGCCCTCTGGCGATGGCTGGCAGGTAAACGAGTGGGTGAAAAAAGCCGTGATCATGTATTTCCCCATTCAACAAATGGAAACTATTGAAGTTGGGCCGTTTGAATTTCATGATAAAATTGCCCTGAAGAAGAATTATAAAGCATTGGGTGTGCGTGTGGTGCCTCATGCCATTGCCCGGTACGGATCGTATGTGAGCAAAGGGGTAATATTAATGCCGTCCTACGTAAACATTGGTGCCTACGTAGCTGAGGGCACCATGGTCGATACATGGGCAACCGTTGGGAGCTGTGCTCAGATAGGAAAAAATGTTCACCTCAGTGGGGGTGTGGGTATTGGTGGCGTTCTTGAACCCGTTCAGGCTGCCCCTGTTATTATTGAGGACAATGCCTTTATCGGTTCTCGCTGTATTATTGTAGAAGGCGTGCGCATTGGAAGGGAAGCTGTGTTAGGCGCCAATGTGGTGTTGACATCGAGCTCTAAAATTATTGATATAACAGGACCAGAGCCGGTGGAATATCGCGGCTATGTGCCGGATCGTTCTGTTGTTATCCCGGGATCCATCACCAAAAAATTTCCGGCAGGAGAATATGGTGTTTCTTGTGCGTTAATTATTGGCCAACGAAAAGAAAGCACGGACAAGAAAACATCATTGAATGATGCCCTTCGTGACAATAGTGTTTCTGCTTGATTGATGCCAAATCCCTCATTCTGAATGTCTTGACTTCGGTTTGAGGGATTTTATTTTTATTATTACTCAGTTGGCATCACCTTTGACTACAGTATTCGTAAGCTAAAAGATAAATTTTTTTAGATTTGAATAACCTCTACACCCAAATGATGAGACGACCTTTATTTTTTCTTTTACTATTTTTAAGCCTCTCCGCTTTTGTGCTTCAAGACAATGATGTTTATCTCCCTGTAGTCAACGATAGCTTCACTACAGGTGAGGTGCTTGAATTCAAAATGAATTACGGTTTTATCAGCATCGGCAAAGGTTCTGCCAGGATACATCCCAATTATTTTAAAATGAACGATCGTAATTGTTATAAGGTAGATGTATATGGCAAGACAGTTGGTGTGGTGGATTGGGTTGCAGATGTTGATGATCATTGGGGTGCCTACGTAGATACAGCCGCATTAGTACCTCACCAATTTTACCGCCGGATTCGTGAAAGTAATTACAAAAAAGATGAGTGGACCAACTTCGATCACAAAAATAAAAAGATTGAAGTAAAGGTATTGGACAATAAAACCGGAAAACTGAAAGAGCCAGTATATTTTGATTGCCCTCAGCCGATACGGGATATGATGACCGGATTTTTATACTTACGCACACTCGATCTTTCTCGCTCAAAAATTGGAGATACTTTAAAAATCTCCGGTTTTTTTGAAGACACGTTTTACACCATGAAAATTCTGTACAAAGGAAAGGATGTTATAAAAACAAAGGCGGGAAAATTCCGAGCCATTAAACTTGTTCCGATCATGCCCGACAATAAAGTCTTTGATGGTGAGAATTCTGTCACGGCCTGGTTCTCGGATGATCGCAACCGCATTCCGGTAAAAATTAGTGCCGAAATGTTTATCGGAAGTGCAGGTGTTGAGCTTACGAGCTATTCGGGTTTGAAAAATCCTGTCAACCTGGTCAAATAAAAATTTTGATCAGGCTACATTCGAAATCATGGCGGCAAACTTGTCTTGCCCAATGGGCTTGATTACATATTCGCGAATGTCCGACATGCATTGAGCGCGTTCCATATCACGCGGATCTATTGAGGAACTTAACATATAAATGCGGATTATTTTTTTTACCCTATGTTTCAGGTTTACATAATCTTCCATGAACATCCATCCATCTACAATGGGCATGTTTATATCGAGGAATAAAATGTCGGGTAAGGCATCCGTATTATCTGCATTGCTTTGCAGATAATCA
>JBBRKB010000266.1:0-5943 GCA_038218385.1 Cytophagales bacterium
TTTACGGTAGCATAGCCCAATGTTTTTTGCTCCTTCTCAATACCCAATGCTGTAACAACAACTTCACCGAGTTGTTGAATATCAGGTGTCATGAAGATATTTACTACCGTGTTGGTGCCAACGGAGATTTCCTGGCTCAGAAATCCAATGAAAGAGAACACCAGCGTAACCGTACCATCAGGTACCGTAAGAGCATAGTCTCCTTTATTATCAGAGACCGTACCGATGGTCGAGCCCTTCACGGACACGTTAACACCGGGGAGCGGATTTGAATTTTCATCCAAAATTTTTCCGTTCACATTCCGTACGACAGTATAAGATGTTGCATTTGATGCGCGGTTCTTATCTAACACATTTGCCGAGGCCAACTCCTGGGCATTAAGTGTTAAAAAGTTGAACACCATGCAAGACAGCATCAATAAAATGGACCGGATCTTCGGCTGTCCTTCTTGATCCCGCGTAATTAGTAATTGATTTTTCATAGCATAAATTTTAGGTTTGGATAATACGTACTACTGAGATGATCGTTAGTTATAGCTGATGAAGGTTTCTTCATGATTAACTCTCTGTCTTTACTCCTTGTATTTTTTTAAAAAAAACTCTACAACTCAGTCCACTTTCGATAAAAAGGAGACGATTGAGCTTGTGCAATCGGTTGAAATTAATTTAATATTGGCTTAAAACCAAGTATGATTACAATTTTGTACCAATCCGATACTAAAATTGATGGCTCGTTCCCAACATCCTGCTACCATGATGACAACGAATTTATTCTGTATCATGATAAAGAATAGACGAGATAAATAGGTGATTGAACGCTCTGTGGTTGGTTTCACTGTAATATTCTAATATCAACAGCGTACCCATTTCATAAACATGAATGCGTGGATAAAAAGATATGTTTACCCGAACGAATGATTTTGACTTGAGTTAATCCTTTTGCGGCGATTTAAGCTATTAAGGAAATCAGAAATCAAGTTTGCTTTAGGATCAGATCAAAGGAAAAAGTTGTGCACCGATCATAATGACGACTAGTCCCACAATACCCATAATGGTCAACATAGGGGAAAATGTTTTGAGCGCTTCTTTCTCTGTGAGGTTGCTCATTTTGCAGACAATCCAAAACCCACTGTCATTCATCCATGGAATAAGTTTTGAACCACAGGCTATGGCCAGGCCGAGGTACAACTGATGGTATTCAAGTGAAAGTGAATTTGCCATGCCGGACAGTATGCCAGAGGCTGTGATCATTGCTACGGTGGCAGAACCCTGAGCTGTGCGCACTATAGCGGTGATAAGAAATGCAAGCGGAATGAGGGTCATCTGATAATCCTTTGCCAGCTCACCAATGCGCACGCTAATGCCCGTCTGTTGCAACATTCCACCAAAGGCACCACCCGCAGAGGTGATCAAAATAATTACGCCCGCACTCATGAGTGCGGTCTGCACGGAACCTGTTAAACCTTTCTTATCACCTTTCTTTTGCAGCGCCAACAAAATCAGGGACGACAAGGCTCCTGCCATCAAAGCAATATTCTTTTCGCCTAAAAAATTGACCAACCAAAAGAATATTTGCTCAACCCTGGATTGATTTTCGCCTGCTGAAAAATGAAAGGCATCCATCATGGCGCTGAAGCTGATGAGAAGTATAGGAATGGCGATTGGCAAAAGTGAAAACCATAACGGAGGCAGCAATGATTCATCCTTGTCAGATAATTTTTTTATCTCTTCTAATGGGGAATCCATGGAATCGCGCAAGGGCACGGGCCATTTTACGTTGGCCCACTTGGCATACGCATAACCCGCAAAGATGGTGACCAAGCCTACAAGCAATCCTCCCACCATCATCATACCGATGGGAATATTCATTTCAGCTATTAAAAAAAGTGGCCCTGGAGTTGGCGGCACCAAAGAATTGGCCATGGCGGCTCCGGCGGTGATGCATAAAATCAAGAGCAAGTAATTTTTACCAATGCGCATAGCCATCGCTTTGGCAAGGGGAACCATCAGGTAAAAAACGGTATCAAAAAAAACGGGGATGCCGATAAAAAAACTACTGGTCAGAAAGCTAAGCGGCGCATTTTTTATCCCGGTAACTTTTATAGACGACCGAACAATTTTCTCCGCTGCCCCACTCTCCAACATGCTCTTTCCAATGATCGAAGCCATGGCAATCAGGATCCCGATCTTTCCACAAGTGCTCCCAAATTCATTGGCAATGCGAACACCAATGGGCTGGCTGGTGAGTTTTTGTGCAGCATCAGCAGAAATACCTTTGCCTGCAGCGTACAATAAGATTGCACTGTCAGGTGTTAGGATAGCCACAACAAAAGCACCTAGCAAGAGAGCCAAAAAGGCATGAAGCCGCAATCCTATGATGCCCCCTACAACGGTGAGAATGCCAATCACTAAAATAAAAAGAGGATCTTCTGTGAAGTGTTGTATTTCCATCGGCGTAGCTACGGTTAAAGGTTACTAAATGAGTTGATACCAAAATATCAGTCAAGTATTTTTTGAATGTAGAAATATTATTAACAAAACCCAATAGACTTTTGAAAGCCGAATGTTTTTTGAACACCATTGTTTTCATTCGGTTAAAGTTTTATTACCTTACCACCTCACCACGGAAATATTTTATTCGGAAACTGCACCAATTAGTCTGTGATGGCTTTACCCTTTACATTATATTTAATCACTACTGGAGATTTCGTCTCGAAACAGAATTTTCATGGCATACACTTTCCTTCTCTCCATTAAAACCAATATTTTATAGCATGACAATAAAAGACTTTAGAATTCATTCCATCGCCATTGCAGATCCTCCGCTGAGAAGTTCATATGGTTTACATGCACCTTATGCCCTTCGAAATATTATTGAAATTGAAAGTCATGACGGAATCATCGGCATCAACGAAACATATGGTACTGAAGCCATGACCCATGCTCTGATAAGTCATCGAAAAGCAATTATCGGAAACAATCCGTTCCGCTTGCTGGGTCAGTTGAATCCGGAGATGAAGCTGGCGCGGGGGAAAAGCGATAGCTCCCAAACGTATATGGTGCCCGGTGAAAATCCTACTGATGAATTAAGTCGTGCGTATGCTGCCATTGAAGTTGCATGTCTCGACTTGATTGGAAAAACAATAGGCGTGCCTGTGTGTGATCTGATCGGTGGCCGTGTGCGTGACAAAGTGCCCTTCTCTGCCTATCCGTTTTATAAACATGCAGGAGGCGGTGGTGAAGGTAATGACGTTCGTGAGGATGAGTATGGTGAAGCTATGACACCCGAAAGTTTGGTAGCGCAAGTGAAGCAAATGATAAAACTCTATGGCTTCCAATCGATAAAATTCAAAGCGGGGGTACTGGATCCTGAAGATGAAATTGAAACGGTCAAACAAATGTATCAGGCCTTCGGACCCAATGTGCCCCTTCGTATAGATCCCAACTCCGCCTGGACGGTGGCGACATCAGTGCACGTTGGCATGTCGCTTCAAAAAGAATTGTCGGGTGGCGGCTACCTGGAAGATCCAACAGCTGGCATAGAAGGTATGGGGGCTGTTCGTAAAAAACTTTTAGAACAAGGCAATACCGTTCCGCTTGCGAGTAATGTAGCCGTTACTTCATTCAGCGATATACCCTTGTCAGTGCAGCACGATGCCGTACAAATTATTCTGTGCGACCACCACTATTGGGGAGGCATGCGACAAGTGCAACATCTCGCTAAACTAGCCGAAACATTTAACATTGGATTGTCCATGCATTCCAACAGTCATTTAGGTGTTAGCCTTATGGCGATGGCGCATGTGGCCGCAGCCACTCCCCATCTTACTTACGCATGTGATACACATTACCCCTGGCAATCAGCAAAAGACGAAGTAGTAGAAGGAGGTCGAATACCGATTAAGGACGGATGTGTCACCATTCCCGAAAAACCGGGACTTGGCGTCACACTGGATTACGATCAGTTGGCACGTGGCAAAGAGCGCTATAAAAATATTCCTTACCGGAAGCGGGATGATACATTGGAGATGAGAAAACATGTAGACCCAACGTGGGAACGCATCTTGCCCCGATGGTAATCCATGAGTCGTACACTTCTTTTGATTTAAAAAGTAAAAATGAATTCAGATTTTAAAGACAAACTTAAATCCGGTGTTGCCGTTCACGGATGTTGGATAAACCTTGGCTCTACTGTATCTGCTGAAATTATTGGCCATACCGGATTTGATTGGGCATTGGTTGATCTTGAACATGGAGCAGGAAATGATTTGATTATGTATCAACAGCTTCAGGTACTTTCCGGAACAAATACACCAGCCATTGTACGAATAGATGAGTTGTCGCGACCTAAAGTGCAACGTCTAATGGACGCCGGGGCACAAGGTGTGATGTTTCCACAAATACAGAATGCCGAAGAAGCTACGGTAGCTTCGAAGTCTATGTATTATCCACCAAAAGGAATCCGCGGCATGGCTAAGATGGTGCGCGCTACAGGCTTTGGAAAAAATTTCGCACATTATGTTTCCTCATTGGAAGAAGTGTTGGTTTGTATTATTCAAATTGAAACTGTTCAGAGTGTTGAGAACATGGAGTCAATAGCAAAACTCGAAGAAGTAGATGTACTCTTTCTTGGCCCAACAGATTTAAGTGTAGCACTCGGTATTCCTGCTCAATTTGATCATCCTGATTATCAAAAGGCAATGAAGCGAATAGCTGAAGTAGCAAAAAAATATGGAAAGACAGCTGGCGTGTTGTTGCAGAACATTAACGAATATGAAATGTACTATGATGCCGGTTATCGTTTTATTGCTTCGGGGGCAGACAGTTCCTTTGTCGTGAATGGCGCAGCAGACATGTTGAAGCAAATGACAAAAAGAAAAAATTAAATACTTCTTGAATAAATTTTATTGACATGGAAAAAATAGGTTTTATCGGATTGGGCATCATGGGCAAACCCATGGCAAAACATTTGATGGCTGCCGGTCATTCGGTAACGGTTTTAAAAAGCAGTTCTTCCGCAAATGATTTGAAACAATCAGGTGCCACAGTAGTTGATACACCTTCTCAACTGGCGGCTCAATCAGATGTTATCATTACGATGCTTCCCGATTCACCCGAGGTAGAAGCTATACTCAAAGAAAAGGACGGTGTGTTGAAGGGAATAAAGAAGGGATCACTTTTTATTGACATGTCCACCATTGCACCCTCAACAAGCATGGGCCTTCATAATGTATTAAAGGAACTCGGTGTCGAGTCTTTAGATGCTCCTGTATCCGGTGGACAGGGAGGTGCTGAAGGCGCCACGCTTTCTATCATGGTAGGTGGAAGTGATACTGCTTTCAAGAGGGCATTGCCGATTTTCGAAAGGATGGGAAAAAACATTGTACACATTGGCAAGGCTGGCGCTGGACAAACGGCCAAGGCCTGTAACCAAATCATTGTGGGTATGACCATACAGGCTGTTGCCGAAGCCTTGACGCTGGCAAAAAAAGCGGGTGTAGATGTGGCCAAAGTGCGGTCGGCATTGTTGGGCGGTTTTGCGCAAAGCAAAATTCTTGACCTGCATGGCCAGCGCGTTCTGGACAACAATTTTAAACCCGGCTTCAAAGTAAAACTGCATCGCAAGGATATGAACATTGCACTTCAAACCGGTAAAGAATTGTCCGTTCCGCTTCCCGGCTCTGCTCTTGTAGCTTCTCAAATGGACGCCGTGATTGCATCGGGTGATGGCGAACTGGATCACAGTGCGCTGGCAAAATTCCTTCAGTCTATTTCGGGATTGTAAAC
This sequence comes from Cytophagales bacterium, assembly GCA_038218385.1. GTDB lineage: Bacteria > Bacteroidota > Bacteroidia > Cytophagales > Cyclobacteriaceae > JBBRKB01. The sequence continues at coordinate 5,788 of JBBRKB010000266.1, forward strand.
AACTTACTCCATTCACCCACCGTCATCCTATGTTTGCAAAGTAGAAATTGGAAGGGTTAAATTAGTAGATGTTTAACCCCGAAAAGAAAGGAGAGAGAGCAAGACTATTGTACGTCATTTGTCCTTGAGACCGTTCGCAATGCTAGTCCCTCTCTC
>JBBRKB010000267.1:0-5926 GCA_038218385.1 Cytophagales bacterium
GCCCAAATTGGTTCTTGGAAATTGGATGGGGTATGCCGATATCTTAATCAAACGTGAAGGCAAAAGTAATTTGGGTGACTATTACTATGAAGTGCAAGACACCAAACTTTCACAAGTGACCAAAGGTGCCACGATCCTTCAATTGAGTTTGTATTCTGAAATGCTGAATACTATTCAGGGTGAGTGTGCGAAAATCATTGGTGTAATCAAACCTGGTAATCCTTACGAGCAAGAAGATTTTAACCTGGCAGAATTTGATGCCTACTATCGATACATCAAACAACAATTCGAGAATGAATTGAAAAACGGTGTTGCGGAAACATATCCTCTTCCAGTAGAAAAGTGCGCGGTATGTCCGTGGTGGAGATCCTGCCGAGGTAAGTGGATTATGGATGATCACCTTTCCTTGGTTGCAGGCCTTCAGCGTTCTCATGCAGAGATATTAAATGAACAAGGTATTTTGACGATTGAAGATTACGCTAAAGAAAGCAAGAGCGTAAGAGCAAAACCCAAACAAGGAAGTTCAGAAACGTTTGATAAAATTCATGGCCAAGCGAAAGTACAATTTGCAGGACGAACAAAAGACAAACACTTTGAGCTAAGACCCGAGTGGTTTAAAAAGACGGAAGAACTTTCAGAGAATAAAGGTTTGAATCAATTGCCACTACCTGACCAAGGAGATATCTACTTTGATTTTGAAGGTGATCACTTCTATCCTAACGGAGGACTCGAATATCTTTTTGGGTACACCGTATACAATCTGAAGACTAATGAATACGATTATCATAAGCTTTGGGCACTGAACCGTGAAGAAGAAAAGTCAGCATTCGAGCAGTTCATGCAATTTCTTAAAGCCCATGCGGAAGTTCATCCTAATTTTCACATCTATCATTTCGCGCCTTATGAACCGGCTTCTCTCTCGCGCCTTGCTTCCCGCCATGCCCAATATGAAGTAGAAGTAGATGACCTCTTGAGGGCTAAGAAGTTTGTTGACTTACATCGGGTGGTCAAGGAATCGATGCAAGTAGCTGTTGAGAAGTATTCGCTGAAAGATCTGGAATCTTTTGCCGGTTTTGAACGCACTATGGATTTACAGGTAGCAAGTGAAGCGCGAAGAGTATTGGGAGCTGGTCTGAATTTGAATTGCATGGACCGTGTCACAGACGAAGATAAAGCAGCCATCGAAGAGTATAATATGGACGACTGTATGGCTACTTGGAAAATGCATGTGTGGCTCGAGCAACTCTTTCTGGAAAATAAGGAACTGCATGGAATAACACGTGCTGTACTGGATGAGAAAAAAGTTGATGATAAGATAAAAGACCGTGAACTGAGAGCTCAACAATTGTATGATCAATTGTTCGCTATACTTCCCGAAGACAAGGAGTCGGATGAATACAAGGCCATGTGGTTGTTGCTGAATAGCATCTCCTACTTCAGAAGGGAGGAACGCATGCAGTGGTTTGATTATTTCCGATTACGAAAACTGCAACCCGATGAATTGATGGATGAGAAAGGCGCAATTGCATCGCTTCGATTTCAAGAGATCATCTCCATAGAAGATAAAATGGTTTACCGATACGCGTTTGATCCTCAAGAAATTTCTGGAGATTTTAAGAAGGCTGGTGCCAGCTTTAAAGAAACAGAAGGGAACCTGTCCGGCATGATTAGGGAAATTGATTTTAAAAATCACACCATTGACATCTCCACTAAAGCAGAAAATTACAACAGAACCATTTGCATCCAGTTAACCCCAATAACCACATCTTTAATTCTCGAAAAGGCATTACAATCTTATGTGGCCTTTATCATCGCCAATGGCTTCAAATCCGATACCCGATACAATGCGGTTCATGATCTTCTGCTTCGCAAGAGCCCTAGACTATCGGGTGGACAGACACTTGCTAACCGGCCGAAAGGAGATTTAAATCTTACCCAATATGCACTTTCCATTGTTAACGATTTAGATGAAAGTATACTTCCTATACAAGGACCTCCGGGCACAGGGAAGACGCATCTGGGTGGAAAATTAATTCTGGACTTGCTTAAACAAGGAAAAAAAATTGGAGTCACGGCCGTTGGTCATAAAACCATACAGAACCTAATTTTGAAAACGAAGCAGCATGCCCTTGAAGAAAACTATGCAATAGAAACGGTACATGTCAATACGCGCGAAATGGATGCTCCAGATGATTATGTTCTCGTGAAAGATAAAGAAGGAATTAGTGCAGTGAATGAAGGGAAACTGGTTGGCGCTACCGCTTTCTTTTGGACAAAGGATGCAGTTGGGCAGCCTTTAGATTATCTCTTTATTGATGAAGCTGGTCAGATGTCGCTTACGCAAATTATTGCTGCTTCAAAAGCTGCTAAAAATCTTATTCTGCTTGGTGATCCACAACAACTGGAACAACCTCAACAAGGTGCGCATCCTGAGAACTCTGATGTATCCGGTCTGGATCATTTGTTGGCTGAATTAGATACCATACCTGAGGATAAAGGGATATTCCTGGATACTACTTGGCGCCTCCCCAGTTCTATCAGCAAGTTCACTTCAGTGCTTTATTACGATGGCCGTTTAACCTCTCATCCTCATACGGCTAGACAAAGATTTTCAAAGAGTAGTCAGTTTCCTGAGGTAGGGTTGTATTACGTACCCGTGGTTCACGAAGGCAATCAAAATAAATCGGAAGAAGAAATTGAAGTTGTTGTGCAACTAGTTGAGCAGCTGCTCAAGGATAAATGTGAGTGGACCGATCGAGACGGAAAATTACATCCTTTGACAAAAGATAATTTTCGAATCATTGCGCCCTATAATATTCAGGTGAGGAGTCTTCAAGATCGATTGCCTGACTTTCAGATAGGTACGGTAGACAAGTTCCAAGGACAAGAAGCACCCGTTGTGATCTATAGCATGACAAGCTCTTCACCAGAAGATGCACCACGGGGTATGGGGTTTCTATACGATCCACATCGACTGAATGTCGCGACCAGCCGTGCGCAATGTGTAAGCATTCTGGTAGCCAGTCCGAAATTGTTTGAGCCTGAATGCCATTCGGTAGAGCAGATGCGATTTGCTAATGGAATGTGTTTGTACAAGGAAATGGCGAAGGAGAAATCATTGATATGATATGACAAAGCATCAAATATAATCCCGTCCGCGGCAGAAAGCCTAAGAAGGATCCTTGACCCTTTCTTGGTCAAAGGGCATCTCTAAAAACTGTTTTTATATTGGCCTCAATATCATTCAGTCGAATAGTTATTTGTCGTAATTCATAGAACCAATAACTCACGTTCACGCTCTGATATCGGCATCACTGCCAACCTGGGTTGTTTTATCAGACCTATATTCTCTAACCCTTTAGTTTCTTTTATCTGGCTCAAAGAAATTGGTTTTTCAAAAGTCTCTAACGTTACTGATACCCATTGTGGATCGTCTGTGGTTTTATCCTGATGGGCCTCTTCTATCACTTTCATTTTGCCGATAATGCAGTTGCCTTTCTGACTGTGATAAAACAACACTTCATCATTTAATTTCATTGCTTTCAAATTATTTCTGGCTTGTGGGTTACGAACTGAATACACCTCAAATTTTCCATTGCGCAATACATCTTGCCAGCTATACCTGAACGGTGCAAATTTTACCAGCCAGTAATTCATTTCTTTTTATCGATCTTTTTTATTTCTTTATCAAAATCACTTTCCAACACTTTATCTTGTGCAAGACTATACTTTTCAAATTCCTTTTCAGCCAAAGCCAATGCAACTTCGTGTGTTACTGTGCCGGCATCTTTTAAAATGGCAGCTTCGTTAAATTGCAAAAAAGCATCTAACTTTTTTACCCAATCTTTCATATTCATCACCACGCTTTTGCTTGCCTGCAATTCAGCAAAATCTAAATACATGGTTACAATGCGATTCAATCCGTTCAATTCTTTTTCGTTCAAATAATTTTTTGCAATGCCAACATCTGTCTTCCGGATTTTTCCATGTGGTGCATTCTTCCATGTAGATAATCCCATGTTTTCTTTGGCGCGGTCAACCCTTGATGAAATAAGTTCTGCAGCGGTTTGCCCTGTTATAGCCCAATGCAGTTTATTTTGAACGGTGGCGTAAAATATTTTTGTAGTTTCTGTATCGATGCTGTAATCGGCACTACAAGCGGAGTAGATGTCAGTTATTTTTTGATAAAATCTGCGTTCGCTGCTGCGTATATCGCGAATACGCGCAAGCTGTTCTTCAAAATAATCTTTGCCAAAAATGTTGTTCGGATTTTTCAGTCGTTCATCATCCATGGTAAAACCTTTGATGATGTATTCTTTCAAGCGCTCTGTTGCCCAAATGCGAAATGCGGTTGCCTGTGTGCTGTTTACTCTGTAGCCAACTGAAATGATGGCATCCAGGTTATAGAATTTGGTTTTTGTTTCTTGTGTTTTACCCACTATTGCCCCGTGCTGAGTGGTATGTTCCAAAATGGAACTAACCACCTCTTCCTGTAATTCGCCTGTTTCAAAAATGTTTTTCAGGTGCTTTGTTATGGCAGGGCGCTGCACTCCAAACAAATCGGCAATTTTTTGCTGGGTAAGCCAAATGGTTTCATTTTGTAAATAGATTTCAACCTTTACCTTGCCATTGGGTGTGGTGTAAAGCAGTATTTCATTGAAGCCTGCTGCTGGTTTTATTTTTTTACGCATCCTGTTTTTTCCTTAACCCATACAATTCCAAATAATCATCACTCTTGCCTAAAGCCCTCAGGTTAGCTTTTTGTGCAGCCGATAGTTTTGCATACCGCCTCGCATACCAGTTTTCTACTTCCTGCACATCTTCGGCATTTAAGCCATAAGCTTCATACACCAGTTTATCTATTTCTATTTGCTCGTAACTGGCGTAGTCGTAGCGGGAATTATCTTTTTGCTTTTTTATTATTGATTTGACCAGAATTTCAGTTTTCAAAGGAATAATTATGACAGAAGTATCCAGCAAACCTTCTTCTGGACTTTCAACTGTATGCGCTCGATAATTCTTTAAAAGATATTTATAAATAAAGCTATTGAGAATTCCTATAAGTTGGAATGAGTTTTTTGATGAGAAAATACTAGAGCCTTTATTTCCAAAATTAGCACCACAACCTTCACGAAATGTTGGAGAGTAAATCCCCGTTGGGGAGTATGTTATTCCAAATTTAAAATATCTATCTGTATTTCTAAAAACGGCACACGTAGTATTTTCGTACGATGAAATGATTTTGGTACCTTCACCATACACTCTTATCCTTTCGGCAATGGTAAAAGTTTTCATTCTTTTCATCGCCCACTCACTCCAGTCAATAAAATAATTGGTAGGTACATAATAATTAGGCATCCATCCACCTTCCGCATCGCTCTCGCCTCCCTTGTCATAAGGAATAATGTATCTTCCTCCAAATTGCCTTTTACTTTTTGTGTTTCCTTTGCTTATTCCTTTATCTATTACCTCAAGTCGCAGTTCATCATTGTTTCTTATTTGCTCTAAATCATCTTCTGTTAGCAGAGATTCTTGATCTGAGGTTTGCTCAAAATTATGTTGATTTAATAGGGTGTTTTGAAAGCTTTGTGTGCCTATAGCGTTTACCAACATTGTTTTAGACCATCCGTGAGCGGCTGTCATTTTGATGTAGTAATAGCGTTCTTGTTCGCTTTTGCATTTTTCTAAAATCAAGATATTATGCGTCCAAGGGATTTCTGCAACCACCGGTTGCAGAATTAAGGTACTATCAGAATACTGTTCGTATAAGTTTCGCATATACCAAAGGTTGCGAGCCGAAAATCCATTGATTCCCACAAATTCTTTTTGCAATTCAATTGCCAGCATTTCCACTATGCTTTTGCCCCAATTGTTAAGGGCTTGCCTTTCAACAATGGTTTTGCCTATATTCCAATATAGGTTTATT
>JBBRKB010000268.1:0-5907 GCA_038218385.1 Cytophagales bacterium
GCTTTGCATTTCGATGTTACGCGATTCTGATATTGAAATATCAAGCGTAATCACCTGCACCCGGTAGCCAATATAACTGAACTGAACTTTGTATGTGCCCGGAGGAACGGTAATGGAATAAAACCCATACGGATTGCTAACAACACCTGCCTGAATTTCCTGGAAGTAATCCGTAACACCAATTAACTCTTCACCCGTTTCGGCATCTTTTACATAGCCATTCAACGTAACTTTATCCTGCGCATTACTAGTATTGGCGAGGATCACTAAACAAAAGAGGGATAGAAACCTGATCATAAATAGAATTGTATTTTAATTGTACGGCACCAAGACAACTGCAAGTCGATTTACCCCTACTCAGGTTAAAAAGTTTAATACGATTTCTTGAAACCATTACCCATCACGGATTAACGCCTAAATAGTTACCTTTAAAACGAAAAAAAAGAAATCGGAATGTATGTTTAGGTGGTTGAAAGAGATGTACAAAGATTACAAACCATACATACGGGTTGACCTGGTCATGTACGGTGTTATGATTGTGTTAATTTTTGGCTACCTACTCTTCAGCTTGATTTTCTAAAGAAGTATCTCCTTTATATTGTCTTTGATCTTTACTGCCAATTCATCCGTTGGCAAATCATTGCTATCTTTTCCAATCGGGTCTTCTATTTCTTCGGCAATCAGTTCCACACTTAAAAGAATATAGGTTACCAATAACACAGTGGGGATGGTGAAGTATCCAAACGTAGTGATGAAACCAAAAGGAAGCGTTATAATATAGAGGAAAATAAATTTCTTAATGTACATGGTATACGAATACGGTATGGGGGTATTCTTAATCCGTTCGCACGCACCTATGATATCAATAAAGTCTTTCAACTCTTTGTCGAGGTTGATAAGTTGGTCGCCCGTAAGAATGTCTTTCTTATATAATGTGTTGATATAAGAATAGAGGTGCGACATTATGTGATTGGGCTTGTGATGATATTTTTTTAAGGCTTCAAGATCGATGTTATCACCCTGTTGCAGTTCTGAAAATTGAACACCCTGGCGCAGATGTTCCTTCATGGCAAACACAAAATTGGGTATCATTCTGGAAAACCAATCGCGTGATTCATGATCCTCTTTACTCATGTAGGCGTTCAGTTTTAAGGCGAGGTTACGTGTGCTGTTGACCAGACCACCCCACAATTTTCTGCCCTCCCACCAACGGTCATAGGCAGAGTTGGTTCGAAAGACAAGAAACAAACCCAGCACAATACCCAACAGTTGATGGACGGCTGTTGTGCCCAGGAAGTCCTGTTTCCTCAGGTCGAGGTAATCGAGAATGAAATAACAAAACACCGATGTAAACACGCCCATAAAAATCAGGGCAGGAAAAAGCTTCTTCACCACCTGTCGGCTGTACGAGTGAAAAATCAAGGAGAACCAGGTACGGGGATTATACTTTACCATATCACATTTAAAAATTCACTCCTCGTAATTTATTTTTTGCAGTTGTTAGTGTGTAGCTAGCTATCCTGTTGGCGATTATCATGAAGATTGTCGGTAAGTTCGGTAAAGAAATCATTATCCATATCCCTCCAAATTCCGGCAAATGTTAACGTTTTGTCTGTCTTTTTGAGTTGACCTTCTATCTTCCGTAAGAGAACATTAATCTCCGTCAACTTGGCGATCGGCAATTGCTGAATTTTTCTAATTAAATTATTCCTAAGACGGTTCTTCACATTCATATTTCAAATGTACAAAATTATGACACTTTATTCGAGGTAGCTATAATCGCAATGTTAACAAAATAACTCATCAAAACCTTTAAAAGGCATTTGCGTTTTAAATTTAAAATGATACTTTTATGATATCATTTTAATATCACTTAAAAATACGCAATAATTGAATCGGTTTAACTTTACTTATTAACCATTATGAGCAACGAGAAAAAATATGCACCCCTGTCTGGGTACGTGATGATTACCATCATTTTATTTATGTTAATTGTTGGAATTGGAGGACTAATTATGATGAGAGCACCCTTGCTTATCTTACTGATCGTAATTTCATTAGCGTTATTACCGGGTTTCTTTTTAGTGAACCCCAACCGGTCGGTTGTCCTTCTGCTCTTTGGTGTATATAAAGGCACGGTTAAACAAAATGGATTCTTCTGGGTAAATCCATTTTTTGGTAAGAAGACTATATCACTTCGCGCACGCAATTTCGACAGTGAAAAAATTAAAGTAAACGATAAAGTGGGCAACCCCATTCAGATAGGTGTAATTCTAGTGTGGCAAGTAAGAGATACCTTTAAGGCAGCATTTGAAGTTGATAATTATGAAAACTTTGTGCGGATACAAAGTGATTCCGCCGTGCGGAAAATGGCGGGCATGTATGCCTACGACAACTTTGACACGGACACAGAAGTTACCTTGCGATCAGGTCACGATGAAGTGAATAGTGCCTTGGAAGAAACCCTGCGCAACCGACTTGACATTGCCGGCATACATGTGATCGAAGCCAGAATCGGTTACCTCGCGTATGCTCAAGAAATTGCAGGCGCCATGTTGAGACGCCAACAAGCTACTGCCGTGGTGGCCGCGCGTTTTAAAATTGTGGAGGGTGCAGTCAGTATGGTGAAGATGGCTCTGGACCAACTGCGCGCAGAAAACATTGTCGATCTTGACGAGGAGAAAAAAGCCGCCATGGTGAGCAACTTACTAGTTATATTGTGTGGCGATAAAGATGCAAGCCCGGTAGTGAATGCTGGAACATTAAACACCTGATGATACCATGAGTCGTATTCTTTTTGAAGAAAAGCAAAGCAGCTCAAAATCAATTTATATATGGGTTTTGATGATGGTGTCTTCGCTTCCCATATTAATTATTTTTAGTATGGGTGCTTATCATCAACTTTTGAAAGGAGAATCCTGGGGAAACCATCCCCTCTCTGACAGAGGATTAATTATCCTCATTGTATTAACCCTAACGGTTTTGTTTACCGCAGCTTTTTTAGCGTTAGGCTCCTCCCTTTACACTAAAGTTACATCAGAAGCCATTGCCTATAAATATCCTCCACTCCTACGAAAGTGGAAACGGATAGATCCTACAGAGGTGGCTGGTGTGTCGCGGCAACAACGAAACATTATCAACCAAGGCTCTTATCGAAAAACTATTTTCTCCAGCACCATTGAGATAAGCGTGTTAGGCTGGGAGCAGGTTTGCATTGTTTTAACAACCGGGGATAAGGTTATTTTAGGAACACAACATCCCGACATACTGGAACATGAAATCAAAAAACTAATTTCACGCGAAGAAACCTGACCGCATGGCACAGAAAAAACCATTTGTATTACGACTTGACCCGGACGTTTTAAAAGCCGTTGAGAAATGGGCTGCCGATGATTTTCGTAGTACCAATGGCCAAATGGAATGGATCATCAGCAAAGCCTTAAAAGAGGCCGGTCGTTTAAAAAACAAATAGCACATCGTTTGAATTGCCATTTAATTATCACTTATTTTGAAACCTCAGATCGCGCATCTGGCACATCCTAACTCACTATCTAATTATGAAATATTTTAGCATTATCCATATCCTCCTATTCCTGGTCTGCATGTTGGTTTATCAATGTGCAACAGCTCAGTCGGACTACCTTATTACCAACCGTGGTGACAGCATCACAGGAGAATTTAAGTTATTGTTTTATGGCTCTGAAAAAAAAGTGCAGGTAAAAAATGAAAACAAGAAAGTATATTCCATACTAGAGACACGTTACTTTAGTTATAAAGACGAATTGTATTATCCCATCAAATCTCCTTATGGATATCAATTTATGAAAATGATTGTACCCGGCTATGCTAGCCTCTACACATTTCAGCAACCCAATCAATCTTCCTATGACGGGCTCTTTATCGCCAAGGCCGATGGGCAATCCATGGAAGTGCCCAACCTCAGCTTCAAAAAAAACATGACCAAGTTCTTTGATGACTGTGGTGATGTATCAGCGCGCATTGAATCCGGTGAACTATCAAAGAAAAACCTGGAAGAAATAATTGCCCTTTACAATACCTGTATAGAAGGCAAGACAAAAACCCTGGCAAAAGAAAGAACAAAGCAAAGGGAAGCTGCGGTCATCGTAAATTCATGGGACGCGCTTGCCGATAAAATAAAAGCAACGCCAGAATTTGAAGGCAAAACAAATGCGCTTGAAATGATAAATGATATCAAAGGCAAGGTGAGCAGAAATGAGAAAGTACCCAACTACGTAAAGGAAGGCCTCAAGTCAATCTTATCTTCTCAAGAGGATATTAAAGACAGTTTGGAGAAAGCCATTGCTGAGTTGAATTGAGTAAGTACCTCAATTACTGGGTTGATTGCCATTAAAAAAATTAAAGGCGGCCTTGCGCCATCTATTTTTAGAATATCACATACAAGTGTAGCGCGTCTTTGATTTAGCATAAAAACGGAGCCACTATTTTATTTTAAATAACCAATGTCAACGACAAACGTCATCGTAACTCGCAATCTTTCTAAATCCTATGCCACTAAAGTTTTAAACAATATCAACCTCGAAATAACGTCGGGGGAGATCATTGGCTACATTGGGCCAAATGGTGCAGGCAAAAGCACTACCATTAAAATCCTTACAGGCATCATTCCAGATTTTGATGGGGAAGCGACTGTACTTGGTTTTGACATTCGAAAAGATACCCTAGAAATCAAAAGACTCATTGGGTACATTCCGGAAAATGCTGCGCTCTATGAAACACTAACGCCAATGGAGTACATTCATTTTATAGGGCAACTGTATGGTCTCAATAAAAATCAAACGGATACAAAAGCCAAAGAACTTCTTCGTGTGTTTGAATTGAGTAATGTAAGTGAATCCCGTATAACAACCTTCTCAAAAGGGATGAAGCAAAAAGTACTGTTGATTGCGGGCATGATCCATAATCCTTCTATACTTTTTTTGGATGAGCCACTTTCAGGATTGGATGCAAACTCTGTTATTCTTGTGAAAGAAATTCTTGTGCAGCTGAAACGTAACGGAAAAACAATATTCTACAGTTCACATATCATGGATGTAGTTGAGAAAATTTCAGACCGTATCATCATCATTAACAAAGGAGAAATGATCGCCAATGGAACCTATGCTGAATTAAATGCGCAAGCGAACAGCGGATCGCTGGAACAACTGTTCACGGAAATCACAGGAAACAAAGCGCTTCAATCCACCGCCGGCCAGTTCATCAGCATACTGGAAAGCAAATGAAAACCGAAACCCTCTTATTAAAATTTCTTGATCTGCTTCAACCGGTTTATCGACTCGCTGGTGTCGACTATGAAAAGCTTCGTGCGATTGTAGGTATAAAGCTTAAGATGGATAACCGGCGTCAGATGATGTCATTCGGAAAAAAAGAAAATACAGATTCAGGGAATAATTTTTTAAAGACCTTGCTCTATTCAATCTTTGGGGGTTTTGTGGCAATCTTTATGTACAACATGCATTCCGCCATGATGGGCATGACTATTTTCTTCAGCTACATAATGGTGATGATTGCCATGACTTTGATCACCGATTTCTCATCTATACTACTTGACACCAGTGATATCACCATTATCCTCCCACGTCCTGTAGATGGCCGTACATTATTTGCTGCACGTCTTACCCACATCATGCTTTACCTCGGCCAGCTTACATTGGGCCTTTCATTACTTCCCGCGGTTGTCGTGGGGATAAAATTTGGGGCTGTTGTTCTCTCTTGTTTTTCTATCGTAATCGTTCTGGCCGTTTTTATGGCCATGCTTGTTACCACTGCTATGTACTTGCTTATCATGCAATTTGCCAATAAAGAAAAACTAAAGAACACCATTAACTCTTTTCAAATAATTATGGCGGTAATCGTTATGGGAGGATA
>JBBRKB010000269.1:0-5906 GCA_038218385.1 Cytophagales bacterium
AATCCGAAGATGAAGAGCCCCGCCGCAATGCGCTCAACATTTATTCCTTTTGGTGTATCAGGCTGCTCCATTAATTTAAATCAGGGTAAAGAAAAATAATAAAAAGGTTTAAAACAGGTTACGCAACTTAATTCATTCCGCCTTCATCCTCCCCATCAAAAGTCCCCGTCTCAAAAGAAATTAATGTCGGGTCTAACGTAATGGAATCGGTATTAAAGTCCTCGATAAAACGTTCAATCACATCGTCTGAAATACTCTCTACATGTAGGCCAACATCCAGGCCAAGATCAGTCTCGCCTGTAATTTCCATATCCACATGTTCTTTTACTTTTACCGACTCTTCTTCTTCAAGGTCTACAATTACTTCGGCCATAAAAAGACCAACTTCTTCTTCCAACGCCTCATCTACCTCTTGCCCTGACTCCTGGAGTTTTTTATACTTTGGAAACTGTTTGAATGCTTGCTCTTCTGCTACTTCAAATAACTCACTCTCATGATGCATGCGCAACGTATAGATAGCAGCATCAACGGCAACCTCTTTACCTTCGTATTTGCCAACAAAGTAAACATGCGCATATTCATCGGTGCGTTCATCTTCTGTATCAATTAAAAAGGAAGAACCGGAATCTTTTAATTTATCCCTAAGGGTATTCAAATCGTAGCTCATTATTTTTCTTCTTTAAACCATTCTGCATACATCGGATAATTTTTGGCTGTCCGTTGTATAACAGCACGCATCTCATCACCAATTTCTTTTATTTTCTTCGCGGGCATTCCTGCATAGACACTTCCTTCTTCCACCTGTGTCCCTGCCAACACCACCGCACCCGCAGCAATCACCGAATGGGAACCAATCACAGCGTTATCCATCACGATTGCCCCCATTCCTATTAATACATTATCATGTACCGTGCATCCGTGAACAATTGCATTGTGGGCAATAGAGACATTATTACCTATAACCGTTTTCGCTTGTTGATAGGTGCCGTGAATAATCGCACCATCCTGAATATTTGTATTATCTCCTATCGTAATGGAGTTTACATCACCCCTCACAACGGCATTGAACCAAACCGTGCAATTGTTGCCCATGGAAACTTCGCCTATCACAACAGCCGTATCTGCGAGAAAGACATTATCGCCAAAACTAGGTTTGAACCCTCGCACTTCTTTGATAACGGCCATAGGATTTTGGTTAGGTCTGCAAATGTGCAAATACAATCTGTTTTCGCCTAAAATGATTATGAATAAATGAATTGACTGACAAGATGTCACGCAAACTAAAAAATTGTATTTTTGCGTCCTTTAGATGTAGAAATGGAGAATTTGATACAAGACTTAGGAATATTAAAAGAAGACGAGGGACCGGAGACCTTTCACGTTTCCAAGAGTCAAGACAATGGCAACAGCCGTAAGTTATATATAGAGAGCTACGGTTGCCAGATGAATTTTTCAGACAGCGAGATTGTCGCTTCCATATTGGAAAAGAATGGATTTGACACCACCTCTGATATTAATGAAGCTGATGTTGTTTTTTTGAATACCTGCTCCATCCGCGATAAGGCCGAACAAACAATTCGCTATAGACTAAACCACATTAATGGTGTTAAAAGACGAAAACCTGAAATGTTGGTAGGAATCTTGGGCTGCATGGCCGAACGATTGAAAACACAATTATTGGATGAAGAAAAAATTGTAGATCTCATAGCAGGGCCTGATGCCTATCGGGACCTCCCCCATTTGATTGCACAAGTAGATAATGGTGCCCGGGCAATCAACACATTCTTGTCGCGCGAAGAAACGTATGGCGACATCAATCCCGTACGGCTAAACTCCAACGGAATTTCAGCTTTCATTTCCATTATGCGCGGCTGTGACAACATGTGCTCGTTTTGTGTGGTACCCTTCACGCGTGGTCGCGAACGTAGCCGCGATCCGCATTCCATTGTTGAAGAAGCTCGGCAACTATTTGACAAGGGGTACAGGGAAGTGGTCTTGCTTGGCCAAAATGTAGACTCGTATAAATGGAGCCCCGAAGAAAACAATAAAGCCAAACTGGAGAAGAAAGGTGTAGGCACCCTTATTAATTTTGCCGGCCTTCTGGAAATGGTGGCCATGTTGAGCCCTGACCTTCGGATCCGGTTTAGCACATCACATCCCAAAGATATTACTGATGATGTATTGCATACCATAGCCAGGTTTGACAATGTGTGCAACTACATTCACCTGCCGGTGCAAAGCGGCAATAGCCGTATTCTTGAATTAATGAATCGTGGCTATACCCGCGAATGGTATCTGGGCAAAATCAAAAGCATCAGGGAAATTCTGGGTGACGATTGTGGATTGTCGTCCGATATGATCATTGGCTTTTGTTCCGAAACAGAGGAAGAACATCAGGAAACCTTATCCCTCATGGATGCCGTGCAGTTTGACTATGCTTACATGTACCATTACTCTGAGCGCCCGGGCACATTGGCAGCCAAAAAACTGATGGACGATATAGACCTCGACACGAAAAGACGCAGACTGGATGAAGTGATCGCCCGACAAAATAAACATTCGCTTAGCCGCTACACGTTGGATATTGGAAAAACATTCCGTGTGTTGATTGAAGGAACTTCCAAGCGCTCGGAAGAATTTCTCCAAGGAAGAACAGACGCCAATAAAGTAATGGTCTTTCCCAATGAAGGCTACAAGAAGGGGCAATATGTAGATGTAAAAGTTGAGCGTTGTACACAAGGAACCCTAATTGGTAAAGTGATTTAAGCATGTCATTCACAGAATCAGAAATACAAAGCGTCAAACAAAGATTTGGCATTATAGGAACGTCCCCTCTCCTGAACAATGCCGTACGCGTGGCTATGCAGGTCGCTCCCACTGACATGTCAGTATTGATCACCGGCGAAAGTGGAAGTGGGAAAGAATCCTTTTCTAAAATAATACATCATTTAAGTCCGCGAAAGCACGGCCAGTTTATCGCCATCAACTGCGGCTCTATTCCAGAAGGTACCATTGACTCCGAACTGTTCGGCCATGAGAAAGGCTCCTTTACCGGAGCCCATGAAGCGCGCAAAGGATACTTTGAGGTCAGCAATGGTGGCAGCATCTTTCTAGATGAGATTGGCGAAATGCCCCTGGGCACACAAGCGCGGTTGCTACGGGTTCTGGAAAATGGAGAGTTTATCAAGGTAGGCTCGTCAAAAGTACTGAAGACGGATGTGCGTGTTGTGGCTGCCACAAATGTAAACCTCAAGAAGAATGTGGATGACGGCAAGTTTCGCGAAGACCTTTATTATCGGTTAAGTACTGTTCCTATTTTCGTTCCGCCCCTTCGTGAGCGTGGCAAAGATGTAGACCTTCTGTTTAGAAAATTTGCCTCAGATTTTTCAGATAAGTATAGAGTAAAACCCATTTCCCTCACAGACGATGCAAAAGAAATACTGCTGAAGTATCGCTTTCCGGGCAACATCCGACAGTTAAAAAATTTAGTGGAGCAAATCTCCGTCCTTTCACCGGAGCACAAGGAAATTGATTCTGATACCTTGCAACATTACATTCCCCGCGACAGCAACCTCCCGGCTTTGATGTCTAATGGCCAGTCGCCCAAAGATTCGGTTTCAGAGCGGGACCTCTTGTACAAAGTACTGTTTGATATGAAGCGCGACATGGGGGATTTAAAAAAACTGATCCTTGATATTTACAACAATCAGGGAAAGGGCTCGCAAGTTGTAAAAGATCATCCCCATCTTTTTAATGGGATGGAAGCCAGTCATGCCAAGTCAGAGCCAGTGCTACTGAATGTAGGCAATGGCGATATGGAGCACACTGAAGATGTCCATGATATTGTTCATGAAACGGAAGAAGAGTCGCTGTCCATTGAGAAGAAAGAGAAGGAATTGATCATTCGGGCGCTAGATAAAAACAACAACAAAAGGAAATACGCGGCACGTGATTTGGGTATTTCGGAGCGTACACTTTACCGCAAATTAAAACAATATGACCTTGAATAAGTTTCTCACATTCAGCAAGTTATTCTTTCCCATATTAAGCCTTGCTCTCTACTTCAGTTCATGTGGGGTGTATAGTTTTACGGGAGGTACTCCAGATGCGGAGAACATATCCATTCTGGATTTTTACAACAATGCAGATTTAGGGCCCGCCAACATGGGTCAGCAGTTTACGAATGAGTTAAAAACGTATTTCATTCAAAATTCTAAACTCTCCATCGTTCCAAATGATGGTGAATTGCAGCTCGAAGGTGAGATCACGAATTACTCCATTACACCCATTGCCCCCGTCTCCACAGGTGACCCCAACCTCAACACAACAGCCTCGTCCACACGACTCACCATCTCCATAAAAGCAACGTACGTGAATACAAAGGACGAGACCATGAGTTTCAAGGATAAAACATTTTCATTTTATAAAGATTTCCCCAACGATCAGAACATCAGTGATGTTGAAGAGCTCTACGTAAAGCAAATTTTCGATAGACTCGTCAACGACATATTCAACGCATCGGTTGCCAATTGGTAATTTTTGGTCTATTTTTACCCACATTCAAAAATGGCCTTGACTAAAAATCAATTCATACAACTGCTCCATCACTTCTCAGACAACTCTGTAGAAGATGCAAAGGGCATATTGTCATTGAAAGAAACCTATCCGTATAGTCAGGTACTTCACGCTTTATCTGCCAGGCTTGCCAAGGATCAGAAGTTTGCAACACATCAAAAAGAACTTCAACTAGCTGCTATTTATGCGTCCGATAGGCATGTTTTAAAAGAGATCATGTCACGTACCACGGCGGCATGGCCCACTTCACATGAAGTGGATGGGCTTTCACATCCGGAAGCTCCCGAAACCATTTCCAATCCCCCTTTTGCAAAAGCACCGTTTGCTCAAACCCCCGTTGAAGAAGATGTTGCAGATGAGCTTCTCCATGATTTAGAAAAATTAAGTGAGCTTCGGCATAATTTTGAAATGCGTTTTATTGACACAGAAAATACCGAAATCAAACCCATAGAAAAAGTCGCCACAGTAACGGTAAAAGCTCCCATTGAAGAAGAAGAAGAAGAAGAAGAAGAAGAGATACCAACCCAAACAGAAAAGCACAAACCTCAACCGCCAGGAAGGAAACCGGGACGCTCCAAAGCACAACGCATAATAGAGTTAGCCAAAGAACTTGAAGAAAAGGAACAAGAAGAGCGAGAAGAAGAATTAGATGAGTCGACCGATGAGCTGATAAAGGAAATCAAGACCACAAAAAAAAAATAGTACCGGGAAGCGAAAAGCAAAAAGAACAGATACAGATCATTGATAGCTTCATCAAGGCGCAACCGTCCATTTCAAATGCCAAAGAAAAACTCCCTATTGTTCAAGTAGATATAGAAACCGTAAAAAGCGGTGACTTCAATGATAATGTTATCTCCGAAACATTGGTTGATTTGCTTATCCGCCAGGGAAAAAAGGAAAAAGCTTTAGAAGTCCTGAAAAAACTGATTTGGAAATTTCCACAAAAAAAGGCTTACTTTGCAGCGCAAATTGAAGAACTGAAGCAGTAGTTATGTACATATTCGTTATATCCCTCATCATTTTCATCTCCATATTATTGGTTATTGTTGTCCTTGCTCAGAATTCTAAAGGCGGTGGATTATCCAGCCAGTTTGGTGGTTCCGGCGCAAGCAACATTATGGGTGTTAAGAAGACAGGAGACCTGTTGGAAAAACTTACCTGGACTTTTATTGTCACTATTATGGTGTTGGCAATGGCTACCACTATTATTTCTCCAAACAGTGGAACGAATCGAGGTAACGAACTTTTGGATAAGGCCAACGAGCAAGGAACAACTGCCCCGGCACCTATACCGCGCCAGGATCAGGGTCCGGAACGCACTGCTCCTATAG
>JBBRKB010000270.1:0-5899 GCA_038218385.1 Cytophagales bacterium
GTGAGCCTTTTCGCACCTACTTTTTAAAATTCATCAATCAAAATTTATCGTTTAACAATTAATAAAATGAAGAGAATTCTCGTAATCATGAGCTTGTCTGCATTGCTCTATAACATGGGCTGCAGTTCAAAACATGAAGAACACAAAGAGGCTGAAACAAAATTTCTTGTCACCAGTCCTGTTAAAATGGATACATCCATCACCAAAGAATATGTATGTCAAATTCATTCGATCAATCACATTGAAGTAAGGGCATTGGAAAAAGGGTATCTGCAAAATGTCTATGTAGATGAAGGGCAACTGGTAAAGAAGGGCCAATTAATGTTTCAGGTGATGCCCATGTTGTATCAAGCCGAATTACAAAAAGCGCAAGCAGAGGCCAACTTTGTGGAGATTGAATACCTCAATACAAAATCATTAGCAGATGGAAACGTGGTTTCACAAAATGAATTGGCACTCGCAAAAGCAAAATTTGATAAAGCTAAAGCTGAGGTTTCGTTAGCACAAGTTCATCTTGATTTTACACGAATCAAAGCTCCTTTCGATGGTATCATGGATCGTTTCCATGTGCGTCTTGGAAGTCTGATTGAAGAAGGTGAGTTGCTTACTAGTTTATCTGACAACAGTAAAATGTGGGTATACTTTAACGTTCCGGAAGCGGAATATCTGGAATATGAAACTGTTATTAAAAAAGATAGTCTGGTACATGTAAACCTGCTAATGGCTAACGGTAAGCTTTTTTCACACTATGGTATAATCGAGACCATCGAAGCAGACTTTAATAATGAAACCGGAAACATTGCTTTCCGCGCTACCTTTCCTAACCCGAAAGGACTGCTACGGCATGGCGAGACGGGTACTGTATTATTGAATACCGCTCTAAAAAATGCATTGCTTATTCCGCAGAAATCTACATTTGAAATTCTGGACAAAAAGTATGTCTTCGTTATCGATAAAGACAATATTGTTCGATCACGACAAATTACCATTGCTGCGGAACTTCCTCATATTTATGCACTAAAAGATGGGCTGGAAGAAACTGATAAAATACTTCTTGAAGGATTACGCATGGTGCGTGAAGGTGACAAAATACACGCTGAATTTGTGAAACCAAGTTCGGTATTGTCGCAGTTGGATTTATATGCCGAGTAATACCTACCTAAAAATCAAAAGAAATGTTTAGTAAAATATTACACAGGCCCGTCTTTGCGATTGTAATTTCGGTTGTCTTTATTTTTGTTGGTGCGTTGGCAATCAAACAACTACCCATATCCCAGTTTCCTGAGATCGCACCCACAACGGTAAGTATTTTTATTGCTTATCCAGGATCAAGTGCAGATGTATTAATTAAGTCAACGCTCATCACACTTGAAAACTCCATCAACGGTGTTCAAGGCATGCGGTATATGACCTCCGATGCCACCAGTGCAGGAGAAGCAACACTGAGTGTAATCTTTGAGCCCGGGACCGATCCAAATCAGGCTGTTATCCGTGTGAAGACGAGGGTGGATCAGGTGATGCCACTCTTGCCCGACTTGGTGCAGCGTGAAGGTGTTATCATTACGCCTATCCAACCCAGTATGTTGATGTATGTAAACTTGTATAGTACAGATGAAAACCTGGACGAGAAGTTTTTATACAATTACGCCAACGTAAAAATGATTCCTGAAATAAACAGGATTAACGGGGTGGGTAGAACACAAATATTAGGTAGTAGAACTTACGCCATGCGTGTGTGGCTTGATCCCACGCGCATGCGCGCCTATAGTATTTCCATTGAAGATGTTATGGAAGCAATGGCTGAGCAAAGTATTATTGGTAGACCAGGTAGGATAGGACAAAGCTCTGGTATTGCTGCACAGTCGTTGGAATATGTGTTGACCTACAAAGGCAGGTATAACAAACCCGAAGAGTATGAAGGAATTATTATTCGCGCGAATGCTGAAGGTGAAAGTATTCTATTAGGTGATATTGCCAAGGTTGAATTGGGAAGTGAGTTTTTTGATATTTATTCCAACTTAGATGGTCATCCTTCGGCAGCGATTGTACTGAAACAAAATTATGGTAGCAATGCCAGCGAAGTAATTAAAGAGGTAAAGGAGTTGCTTACGGAAATGAAAGCTGACTTCCCTCCGGGAGTGGATTATAAAATTAGTTATGATGTTTCTCAATTTTTGGATGCCTCTATCGAAAAAGTGTTGCATACGTTGGGCGAGGCTTTTATACTGGTTGCCCTCGTGGTATTTATTTTCCTTGGTGATTGGCGTTCTACTTTAATTCCAACACTTGCTGTTCCTGTTTCGTTGGTGGGCGCATTTTTCTTCATGCAGTTTTTCGGACTCTCCATTAACCTGATCACTTTGTTCGCACTGGTATTGGCGATTGGTGTTGTAGTGGATAATGCCATTGTAGTGGTGGAAGGTGTGCATGCTAAAATGGAAGAAAAAAATCTTTCACCGTATAAGGCAACACAAGAAGTACTTCATGAAATCAGTGGTGCCATCATTGCCATCACGCTTGTTATGACAGCGGTATTTGTACCGCTGGTATTTATGACGGGACCTGTAGGTGTTTTCTATCGTCAGTTTTCGATTACCATGGCGACATCTATTGTGCTTTCAGGCGTTGTCGCGCTTACACTTACACCGGTTTTGTGTGCTATGATTTTGAAAAATACACATGGTCAACCAAAAAAGAAAAACTTACTCAACCGATCGCTCGATAGTTTTAACAGGGGATTTGAAAATCTTACTGGAAAGTATGCAAGCTTGTTACGATTAATCGTCAACAGGAGGGTGGTGACGTTTGGTATATTATTACTTTTCGGTGTTGGTATATTTGTTGAAAATCAAGTGCTACCATCCGGGTTTATTCCGGGTGAAGATCAGGGTACTATTTATGCGATCATTCAAACCCCTCCGGGCGCTACGCTTGAAAGAACCAATCAGGTTTCCCAAAAGCTTCAAAAGATTTGTGAAGAAGTAGATGGAGTTGAATCGGTTTCTTCATTGGCGGGTTATGAGATTATGACAGAAGGAAGGGGCTCCAATGCGGGTACCTGTTTGATCAACTTAAAAAACTGGTCAGAGCGTGAACAATCCGTAAAAGAAATCATGGAGGAGTTAGAGGAGAAGTCACGAAACCTTGGCGCTGTTGTAGAGTTTTTTGAACCTCCGGCTGTTCCTGGCTTTGGATCTTCCGGTGGTTTTTCGTTGCGTTTGTTAGATAAAAATAGCGAGACTGATTACCATGATTTTGATAAAGTCAATAAGCAGTTTATAGATGATATGAGTAAGCGAAAAGAGTTGACCGGTTTGTTTACTTTCTTCGCGGCAAATTATCCACAATATGAATTGGAGATTGATAATAAAGCAGCGATGCAGAAAGGTGTCTCCATTGGCAAGGCCATGGAAAATCTTAATATTCTTATCGGTAGCACGTATGAACAAGGGTTTATTCGGTTTGGACGATTCTTCAAAGTGTATGTACAATCGGCTCCGGAATTCAGAAGGCTACCATCCGATGTTTTGAATTTGTTCGTAAAAAATGATCATGACGAAATGGTTCCTTATTCGTCTTTCATGAAACTCAAAAAGACGCAAGGGCCAAATGAGGTTACACGTTTCAATATGTATAACTCGGCAGCTATACGTGGCCTTCCTGCTAAAGGATACACCTCAGCGGATGCAATTAAAGTTATACGCGAAGTTGCAAAAGAAACCTTGCCAAAAGGATATGACATTGCCTGGGAAGGGCTTTCGTATGATGAGGCGAGTAGTGGGAATGAATCCATTTACATCTTCATCATTGTATTGGCGTTCGTTTACTTGGTGTTGGCCGCGCAATATGAAAGTTTCCTTTTGCCTTTGGCGGTTATTTTTTCGCTACCGGTTGGGATATTCGGCTCGTTTTTATTGCTGAAAATAATGGGGTTGGATAACGATATCTATGCGCAAATTGGAATCATCATGCTGGTCGGTTTACTAGGGAAAAATGCAGTGTTAATCGTAGAGTTTGCTGTACAGAAACACCGACATGGAGCAACTATTTTTGAAGCTGCTATTGAAGGTGCCAAAGTTCGTTTTCGCCCCATCTTAATGACATCATTCGCCTTTATTGTGGGATTGATTCCATTGGTAGTAGCAACTGGAGCAGGAGCGATTGGTAACCGAACAATTGGAGGCTCTGCCCTAGGTGGCATGTTAGTCGGAACCATTATGGGGGTAATCATTATCCCTGGTCTCTATTACATTTTCGCAACCCTAGCGGAAGGTCGTCAATTACTCAAGGGTGAACTCGACAGGCCTTTAACAGAAGAATTCGAACACAAAAAAACGAAAGAAGAGAATGAATAAAAGAATTATAAACCGCTATGTAGGAATAGCCTGTATAGCATTTGCATTTTCGGCTTGTGCTCCATCACTGGTAAATAAAACTGCGGATACTACTGGGGTGCCGGTAAGTTATACCAACGTGCAGGATACTGTCAATACCGCTAAGGTTCCTTGGAAGGATTATTTTACAGATCCTTATCTGATTGGTTTGATCGATACTGCACTGAGCAATAATCAGGAACTAAATATCACACTTCAAGAAATTGAAATTGCTCGAAATGAAGTACGGGCGAGAAAAGGAGAGTATCTACCATTCGTTGGTATCCATGCAGGGACTGGACTTGATAAACCTTCACGGTATACAAGCAAAGGTGCGAATGATGCAACGACTTATATTGTACCCGGAAAAGAAACTCCTGATCCATTGGGCGATTTTGTTGTGGGTGCATACGCTACCTGGGAACTGGATATTTGGCGAAAGCTTCGCAATTCAAAAAAAGCAGCGTACACCCGATACCTATCATCCATTGACGGGAAAAATTTTATGGTAACGAATTTGATTTCAGAAATCGCAAATTCATACTATGAACTTTTAGCGCTCGATAATCAGCTGAAAAATGTGAAGGCAAATATTGATATCCTGAACAATGCTTTGGTAATTGTGAGGTTGCAGAAAGAAGCAGCAAGGGTTACGGAACTTGCGGTACGCAGATTTGAAGCAGAGGTGCTAAAGAACCAAAGCAGACAATTCTATATTCAACAGCAAATTATTGAAACAGAAAATCACATTAATTTTTTGGTGGGGAGGTATCCACAAAACATTGAAAGAAATTCTGCAGGCTTTAGTGATTTGATACCAGCAGCTATGCGTGAAGGTATTCCTTCACAGTTGCTGGAAAACCGTCCGGACATTAGGCAAGCTGAATTAGCGTTGACAGCTGCCAAACTGGATGTAAAAGTTGCGAAAGCGAAGTTCTTTCCTTCCGTTGGTATTTCGGCTAGTGTCGGACTTCAAGCATTCAATTCACAGTATTTCTTTAAAGCGCCTCAGGCCTTGTTGTTTTCTTTGGCTGGAGATTTGGCTGCGCCTTTGATCAACAGGAATGCAATTAAGGCAGATTATTATAGCGCTGATGCGAAACAGATTCAAGCAGTTTACAATTATGAGAAAACTATTTTGAGCGCATACATTGAAGTCGCCAATCAACTTTCTATGATCAGCAACTTGGAACGAAGTTATGATTTGAAATCTAGACAGGTGCAAGCCCTTACCGAATCGATTGAAATTTCCAATGTATTGTTTCGCTCAGCGCGAGCCGATTACATGGAAGTATTGTTGACGCAACGTGAAGCACTGGAATCAAAATTTGAACTCATTGAAACCAAAAAGCAGCAGTTGAATGCTTTTGTGAATATGTATCATGCATTAGGTGGTGGATGGAATTAATAGGTAACTATTTTTTTTCATTCTTAGGTTGAGGTGAGGAGGTCATTTTGATAAAGTAGGAGGCTTTAAACTGAACGGTGTCAAAGAAGGAAAAACACCAACTTTGACATATCATGAA
>JBBRKB010000271.1:0-5881 GCA_038218385.1 Cytophagales bacterium
CCAAAGATGTATGTAAGAATATAAAATGATACGCGCTAAAGTCCCTCTCTTTTGGAGTAGGATTTAGGGTGAGGCTGAAATAAGGGACGAGGGCAGAGGGACGAGGTACGAGGAAGAGGTAATGACGAATTACAAATGAAGAATGACGAATTAGTGTAAGTCAGAATTCAATGGTAATAAGTGTAGGGATAAGTATTTATGAAATGACCTGTGGGCTAGAAGCTTCTAACACTTTCAGACTTCGCCATTCATGTTCAATACTTTTCATTAATAATGCATTGTCAAACTTCACAGAACCTGGAGGAAAAATCTTCTTATCCTCAAAAAAGCTTGATTGTACATGTTCTACGCATAATGGCGAGAGTTGCCATGTGAAAGTCTTCAATTCGAGTCCGTCATATTTTCCTTCTGTCTTACAAGGTGAATAACCTACTGCGCCATTCTGAAAAAAATGTGATGCAGAGTCAAGATTTTCAAATACACTTTCTCTATTCCATTCGGAAGTTTCACTAGCGCGTATGGATAAAGAAGTTCCATCGTTGCTTTCAAAGGCAACTGCATAATGTCCATCTTTTTCAGTGACATTAAAATCTGCATGGTGATGAATGCCTGGGAAAATTGTTCCTCCGGCTAACGAATTCAGACGCGATGAAGTGTCACGTCTGGGAATATAAACTCCAGATTTTGTTGATCCCGTTTCAGTCCATTCAACAGCAATCCTGTGTGCTCCATTTTCTGAAGCAATACCAAGCATTGCCGGAAAGCCCTTGGGCCTTACTTCTCGCAATCGGATTAAACATATTCCTGCTATCGCTTCACCCTTTACCAGCTTAGGACGGAATGGATAGGGCAAATATTTGGTCATCACATCTGGATCAATATGGTAATTGAGCAAAATGCGTCTGTCAATAATTCCTCTTATGGTGGGTATTTTCATTCACTACCAAATTGCGGTTAGCACATAAAATAGTAAAGGATAGCCCAAAGAGCTATCCTTTATTATTTTGTTAAACTCAAATACTTCGAATAAAGTAAAAGCGGCTTAGCTTGTTGCTTTATTTTTCAATTCTTGAACTTCTGCACGCATGGCTTGCGCAATGTTTTTAAGGTCTTGCATACCCTTTCTTACGCGAGTGCCAGCAGCACTATTTCCCTTCGCGTAAAACTTATCTACATCTCCCTCAAGTGATGTAATGAGGTCTTTGAGTTCTTGAAATTTTTGCATTGTCTTAATGATTTAAGATTGAAAATTAGATTACTTAGGCCAATTTAAATAAAAACCCCAAAATTAACGCATGAAGGCACTTTTTTAATTTGCCTTTGTTACAGACACCAGTTCCTCCATCTTATAATACCCCTTATCCAGCTTCTCTTTAAGGGCTGAAAATGCCGTTAAAGTCTCCTCAACATCGGCCAGTGTATGGGACGCTGTCGGTATAATTCTGAACATGATAACATCCTTAGGCACAACAGGATAGATGACAACGGAGCAAAATATGTTGAAGTTCTCACGAAGGTCCATAGACATGTTGGCGGCCTCCCCTACACCCCCCTTAAAAAGAACTGGTGTGACGGGTGATGTCGTATCTCCCAAATTAAAGCCACGCTCCCGCAAACCTGACTGCATAGCCTTCACAATCTTCCATAAGTTCTCACGCAAGGCTGGTTCTTTCTTTAAAATCTCCAACCGCTTGAGTGCTCCAATAACCAGTGTCATGGGTAAACTCTTCGCGTAGATCTGAGACCGTACGCTGTATCTCAGGTATTTAATAATGTGTTTGTCTCCCCCCACAAAAGCACCAATGCTGGCCATTGATTTGGCAAATGTGGAGAAGTATAAATCAATATCATCTTGTGCTCCTTGCTCCTCACCTGCTCCAGCACCTGTTTTGCCCATCGTACCAAAGCCGTGTGCATCATCAACAAAAAGACGGAAATTGTATTTCTTCTTGAGGGCAGCAACGCCCTTTAAGTCACCTTGTTTTCCTGACATACCAAAAACGCCTTCGGTAATAACCAAGATACCACCACCCGTTTCTTCTGCAAGCCTTGTAGCGCGCTGTAGTTGCTTCTCAAGGTTCTCCATGTTGTTGTGGGTATACACAAATCGTTTTCCCATATGAAGCCTTACACCATCAATTATACAGGCATGCGACTCTGCGTCATACACAATCACATCTTTGCGGTCAACCAGTGCATCGATGATGGACACAACGCCCTGATAACCAAAATTAAGAAGCATGACATCTTCCTTTTTCACGAAATCTGCTAATTGTTTTTCCAGTTCAAGGTGGTTAACGGAGTTTCCAGACATCATGCGCGCTCCCATGGGAAGGGCCATTCCATATTGTGCCGCAGCATCAGCATCTGCTTTTCTAACTTCAGGATGATTTGCCAAACCGAGGTAGTTATTCAAACTCCAGTTTAGCACATCACGCCCCATGAATTTCATCCGGGGACCAATTTCACCTTCAAGTTTTGGGAAAAAGAAATAATCATCTGGAAGGTGGGAATATTTTGCAAGGGGACCTGCCTCCATGCGAAGCTTATCAAATAAATCAACCATCTGCACTTTTGGATTTAATTATTGCCGCAAAAATATCAAAAAATGCTATCATAATGGTGATCAACTATTAAATACCCATAAATAGGCTAGATTTATCATATTATAATGATTTTCTGATCGTCCAATTTAACTAAACCCATGAAGAAAATTAACAAAATACTGGTAGCCAACCGGGCAGAGATCGCGCTACGTATCATGCGTACAGCACGGGAAATGGGTCTGCAAACAGTAGCTGTTTTCAGTGAAGCAGACCGCACAGCACCCCATGTCCGCTATGCCGATGAAGCCTATTTAATTGGCCCGGCACCATCTTCCGAATCGTATTTAAAGATGGATATCCTCATCAACATAGCGTTGGAGAGCGGATCACAGGCCATTCATCCGGGCTATGGTTTTCTTTCGGAGAATGAAACCTTCGCGAAAAAAGTAACGGAGGCAGGACTCATCTTTATTGGCCCTTCTTCAGAATCTATTGCCGTAATGGGTAGTAAGCTTGCCGCGAAAGCTGCTGCTGCAAAATATAATGTACCGCTTGTTCCGGGAACAGCTGAACCCATCAAGGAGGTAAGCAAAGCGAAGCAGATAGCCCGTGAGATTGGCTATCCCATTCTCATAAAAGCAAGTGCTGGCGGTGGTGGAAAAGGCATGCGCATCGTTCATGAAGAGAATGAATTTGAAGAACAAATGGAGCGCGCCTCTAGCGAAGCCAAATCTGCATTTGGTGATGGCTCTATTTTTATTGAGAAATATGTTTCAAGTCCCCGGCACATTGAGTTTCAGATATTTGGTGATCAACACGGAAATGTTGTTCACTTGTTTGAGCGGGAATGTTCAATCCAACGAAGGCATCAGAAGGTTGTTGAAGAAGCACCCTCTTCCATTTTAACTGAAGAAATACGGACTCGGATGGGTGAAGCCGCCATCAATGTCGCCAAATCATGCGGCTATTATGGGGCAGGTACAGTAGAATTTATTCTGGATGAAGAGTTGAAGTTTTACTTTCTTGAAATGAATACACGGTTACAGGTAGAGCATCCGGTGACGGAAGAAATAACCGGGCTAGATCTGGTAAAACTTCAAATTCAAATTGCCGAAGGGGACACGTTACCTTTCAAACAAGAAGACATAAAAAGGAATGGGCACGCCATTGAAGTGCGTGTGTATGCGGAAGATCCCAATAACAATTTCCTCCCTGATATTGGAACACTTGCCACCTACATTCGTCCGCAAGGGAGTGGCATTCGCGTAGATGATGGGTATGAACAAGGAATGGAAGTTCCGTTTTACTATGACCCCATGATCGGCAAGCTTATTTGCTATGCTGCTGATCGGCCATCGGCAATAAAAAAAATGATCCGTGCCATAGACGAATTTCAAATTACTGGCATCGAAACTACCTTGCCTTTTTGTCGCTATGTAATGACGCATGATGCCTTTACTTCTGGAAAGTTTGATACCAAATTCGTGGAGAATTATTTTAAGCCTCCTTTGGTTTTGAATGATATCAAGGATGAGGAGGCACTTTTAGCTGCGGTATTATCGGCTCACATGTTGAGCGAAAAACTTTCCAACACAACTCCACAAGCAGCCCCAACAAAAACAAGCAAGTGGAAAAATAGAAGGTGATGATACCGTTTTCAAAATCGTTAGCACAAGGAATTCTCAACCCCTTACAGAACATTGGCCTGTAGCCCATCGTTAGTTCTCCCATGCAAAACATCCAACATCCAATCATTCTTGCCTCCAGTTCACCACGGAGACATTTTCTTCTGAAAGAAGCGGGATTTGAATTTACCATTCAAAAACCCGATGTTGACGAAAGTTTTTCATCAGATATGCCAGTCGAACACGTTGCAAAATACCTGGCCGAAAAGAAGGCTGCATTCTTCACATCAAAAATCACAAACGAAATTGTGATCACTGCCGACACGGTGGTGATTCTTAAAGGCAAGATTTTAAACAAACCAGAAAACAAAGAGCACGCCATTCAAATGCTTTCCGACCTTTCTGGAAACACGCATCACGTAATGACTGGGGTGTGCATCCTATCAAAAGAAAAATCGATATCATTTGATGATACCACCGAAGTGACGTTTAAAAAATTATCAGCAAAAGAAATTGAATTTTATGTAGATCATTATGCACCTTATGATAAGGCTGGTGCCTACGGAGCGCAAGATTGGATAGGTATGGTTGCCATCGAAAAGATTGTGGGCTCTTATTTCAATGTAATGGGATTGCCCATTCACAAAGTTCATAAACAGCTAACTAACTGGTAGGTATTTTCCTACCTTAAATGTACACTTCCTTCTTTGCCGTATTTGATAGTTAAGATTTGGGTAATCCTCTTTTATTATACTCCCGAAGGCGCATATATTTTAACCATGTGCCCATACTACCCACTGTACAAAAAACAAATCCATAGTATCCGTCTAAAAAGCCCAGCTGAAAAAGATATCCTTTAAAAAATCTGATTAGCGGGCTAAAAAGAATTTTGACCATATTGGATTTTGCGCCCTGCTTGTATTTCGCTTTCGCTGCGATTTCACTAAAGCGAAGTATCTTCTCAAAATGCTCATCCACATACGTATAAGGAAAATGCATGATATCACCTTGTAGCCTTCGCACGCTTCCCGCCTTCATCACAACATGATCATGGGGATCAGTGCCACCCCACATACCTTTTCTTCTATCCCAAAGCCGAATACGCTTGTCTGGATATGCTTCACCATGACGGAGCGTCTTTCCACAATAATTATTTAGTCTATTAAAAATATAGCAATCGGAATTTTCGGTATGATTCCTTACATCCCTAATTGATGACTGCAACTCTTCTGATAAATATTCATCGGCATCAAGGGACAGCACCATATCAAAAGATGCTTGCGCCAGCGCGTAATTTTTTTGCGCTACATACCCCTCAAAAACATGTTCAATAAACCGGACACCAAGTCTTGAGCAGATCTGCTTTGTTTCATCTGTGGAAAAAGAATCTACTACAATAATTTCATCCGTTACGGTCTGAAGAGAGCGGACACACTTTTCAATATGCTTTTCTTCATTGAAGGAAATAATAACACCAGAAATTTGGAGCTTGGTGGGCATAACGTACTATTTGATAGAAGTCATTAGATGGTTCTAAATGTGTATTCAAAAAAGTATGGGTTCAAACAAATTGTATTTTTGCACTATTACATTTGAATGGTTGTATACCGAATTAGTGCTATTTTTTAAATTCAGTTTTGTAAAGCGCGATGCTTGCTTCAATGATGCTCATGGCTTCAGCTTTTCCAAGAAACCCATCAACTACTACTT
>JBBRKB010000272.1:0-5866 GCA_038218385.1 Cytophagales bacterium
GATTCTGAAATACCCCACGGTATATTTTTTAGTTGACCATATTCTATTTGCTTCTTCACAACACCTTTGTTCATGGCATCAAGCAAGGTGCCGTTATAGGTGGGCATCACAAGTTCGGGCATTAAATATTCAAACATAGAACCACTCCATGATAACAAGACCGGTGTATTGCCTGCTGATGTAAGCCTGCGGCCTAATGCAAACCAACTGTCTTGCGGAAGTTTTCCTTGTGCAATGGCTACGAAGATGCTTAGCCTTGCCTCGGATGCGAGCAAGTCGTAGAAACTCGCATCGCGGATGTGGTCATCTACATGATAGCCGATAGCCATAAGGTGTTGCGAACGATCATACAGAAAATCATATTGAATATCTGAAAAATCATACGCATCTGCCGCCAAGGAATGGCATTTTACTATCAATCCTTCAGCCCATTCGCTTGCATTTGTCAGGGCATTTTCCAACGCTGTTGCCCATGCTTCTTCTGTAATTAATTTTTCATCGCTACTAATACGCTGCCATTCTGAATTTACATTTGCTTTAAGATTTGCAAGTTCACTCCACGTTGGAATTTCCACTAAGAATTTATTGTCATGGTATCGTTTAGGGATATCACCCCCTGCCAACCATGGTGCCATTAAGGCCAACGTTGCGCGCAATGTGTCAAGTTGTTGATCAAATGTGGTCATCCAATAATTGCCACTGTACTCATCACGCTGCCGGATGTCAGCTACTATTCGTCTGTAGTGGTCGTGCAAATAGTGGATGTGGCTAAGGATAATCGGAAGTTGAAAATTTTCTAAATGAATGGTATCGTGAAACGCCTCGAGTTCACTTTTAAGCTTTTCTTCAGTTTCTGGAATTTCGTGAATAATCATGCGCAAAGTATCTTCCAGCCCTTTTAGAATTTTTCCATCAATTATTTTTTCATTGGGCAATGAAAGCAATCCCTGACGAAGGGTGAGTAAATGCCCTACCATGTTTCCACTATCTACCGTAGAGACATAGCGTGGACTAAGAACGTTTAGGCTTTGTGTATCGTACCAGTTGTAAAAATGTCCGGCGTAGCGTTCCATTTTTTTTAATGTGGCAAAAGTTTTTTCCGTGCGCTCAATAAGTTGAGGCGCTGTGCTATACCCAAAATCATATGCCGTTAGATTCGCAAGCAGAGCCATTCCAATATTGGTAGGTGATGTTCGGTGGGCCGTTACGGGTATGGGATACAATTGCAGATTGTCGGGTGGTAGCCAATGGTCATCTTCCGTAACCATTTTTTCAAAAAATGACCATGTTTTCCGGGCCAGTTCCCGCAAATAAATCTTTTGATGTTCATGAAGCTTTGTTTTTGTAGACGACAAAGGTTTATCTATTTCATACACCACAAAAGGCGAAAGCACCCATAATATTAACAAGGGCGTAACCAAGGGCAAGGCAGAAGAGGATATGTACATCATGTAACCGGCAACTGCCAGGGATAGCACGGGCGATATCCACATGGTGCGATAGTACCGTAGTAAACTTCCATTTTCATTTTTCAAAAAACCAGAAGGATTCCACTCCATTAATTTATGACGGCTCACATATATTCTCCAAAACGTGCGAATAATAGCATCAGCATTCATATACGCTTCATAGGGCAGGCAGAGTAAAGAGTAAAATACTTGCAAAATACTTTTTCGTACTGCTCCAACGGTCTGATTAATATGTTGTGTATGGGCAACCTCTTTAGGTTTGCGCGTAGCATTCCAAAGAGAAGTAAGCACAATAGGAAAGAAGATAATAAACAAAATGGCGATTGTTAAGAAAAAGTGGTTGGGAAACAGAATCCACTCGATCAATAGTAAGATCATGAGCACAATGGGGATCATACTTCTTCTGAGGTTGTCAAAAATTTTCCATCGTGACAGACCTGATACTGGATTTTTTACAAACCCTTTGGTGGCACCTGGCACAAAGGGCATAATCCAACTTGCAATTTGCCAGTCGCCACGGATCCACCGATGACGTCTGCTTACATCCATGCTATAACGCGATGGATAATCTTCGTAAAATTGTACGTCACTCGCAAAGCCCGCACGTGCGTAGCTACCTTCCAACAAATCATGACTCAGGATTCTATTTTCAGGAAGCCGATTATTTAATACTTTCTCAAATGTTTCAACTTCATAGATACCCTTACCAATAAAAGAACCTTCCGCAAAGACGTCTTGATAGACATCGGAGGTAACGCGTGTATAAGGATCAATACCTACATCATTTTCATGGAGCTGTGTATATCCGGATCGCTCAGCACCTTGCAGGTTAATGGCAATACGTGGTTGAATAATGGTGTAGCCGTCCACAATCCGTTTTTTGTCTTCACTGTAAACCGGTTGGTTGAGAGGGTGTGCCATAATGCCGACTAGCTTGGCTGCAGCCTCCCGTGGAAGTTGGGTGTCCGTATCGAGTGTGATTACATACTTGATACTTTGATAACTCTTTTCATCGCCAACAATGCGGGAGAAATTTTCTTTGGATCCACCACTCAATATTTTATTAAGATCTAAAAGTTTTCCGCGTTTGCGTTCGTATCCCATCCAGATTTTTTCTTCCGGGTTCCATTTTCGTGGTCTGTGAAAAAGAAAAAATAAGTTGTTTGTTTCGGCTCCGTGCTGACGATTTAGTTCTACGATTCGCTTTTCAGTACGTATCAATAATTCGTTATCGCCAGGCATTGTTTCGCTTGCTGCGTCCCTGAAATCGGTTAGCAATGCAAACGAAAGGTTAGGATCGCGATTGGCCAGGAAGCGGACTTCCAGTTCATCAACCAATTTATCAGCTTGTGCCGTATCGACTAAGAGGGTGGGAACAACGACCAGGGTATGCAGGTGTTTGGGTATACCTTTTCTAAAATCAAGTTTCGGGAGTGGTCTTGGCTTTATCCACATCGTGGAAATCCAATTGGTAAGGTTGATGGCCATTTGGCTAACGGCTATCAGCAACAATACATACAGGATTACTTTCCAAGCTACGGCATCGTAGACATCTGCATCTAATTTAGCTAACAGAACTACTGACAACACCGTCAGCACGAAGATGGTAATGAAATAAGCGGAGGGTGAGCTGGCATCTATTGTTTTTCGAACAAGTTGCCCTAATGTCCATTTCACCTGTGATGCTTTCTCTAATTGGTGGGCGCCCTTGTCGATGAGGTAATATCCTACATGCGCCCTACGTGAGTCTTCAGGATGTTGCTCATAGCTTTGACGAGCAAATGCAATGGCCTTCTGTGCAATTTCCTTTTCGGACAAGCTACAGGCTTTTGCAATTTTTTCAACTGCATGCCGGTAGATATCACGCGTATGAAAATCCATTTGACTATAGGTGGTATGAATATCCTCTCTAAGGGTTTGCTCAACAACGCTCATCGCCTCCACGAATTCGCGCCAATCCATTTTAGCTAAAAACCGAAGACTGCTGATGTTGTTGCTTACCGATACTTGTTCGGTGGCTTGCCGTTGGTTCTCTACCAGTACCATGGCGTTTACGTTGTCTGCGGCGGCTGGCAACTGCTGTTCAATCCAATGAAGCGGCAGGGCGAGTTCAGGACCTTTCCATTGAAGCTTGCGCGAAAATTCTGCCACGAAAGCACTTACCATAGGAGGATTGGAACGTGCCATATCGGCAATCACCAATACCAAATCTTTGGGATTGGACTGAGATGTGGTAATAATTTTTTTTGCCCACATGTTGGCCAAAGCCGAGTCGCTCTGATCAATGGCAATACGCGCAGCAACCCTTCCTAAATTTTCAAGCAAGGCCAGGCGAAGCATAATGGGTATTGCCCAAAGCTCACCCAATGTGAGATCGCTTTGGCTTTGATAGGCGCTGATAAAATTATTGAGCGAGCCTAAATCCACGAGCCCATCACTGTGCGAAATAATTTCAACGGCAATGTCATACACTCTTGGATAGCCGGCCAGCGCACCATTCTTCAACCGCGGCAATCCTTTGCTGTATCCTTTTGAAAGGTGACGCTTGGCTGTGTTGATCTGTTCCTCTATCAAGTAAAAATTATCCAAGAGCCATTCGGCTGCCGGACTAATCGATTTTTTTTCGCCAACGCTTGTTTTTAATAGACCATTTACATGCGTTAATATGCGTTCATTCTCCGATAATTCTCTTAACAGTAATTCTGGTGATTGACGGTAATCGATGGTATGGTTGAGGGCGAGATATTGTGCGTGATGATCCATTTGCCCCGAGCTGAAAAGTTCAGATCGAAAGGGTGGATTATTGTTGACTTCCGCACGATTGATCTCTTCTGTTGTAAAAGGTGCAACTATCTCCCTAATCGTACTCGTATTTACTTTCATAAGTGATTTACCACGCTAATAATTAAATTTTATTTATTTTTTACGCCAAAGGACGGATGGCTCATTCGAACATTTTAACAAGCTCATCTTTTATGAATGGCTTGTATAAAATACGGAAAGATGAATTTGAGGTCTTGGGTACCTCCAATGCACTAATGAGGTTCAGATTTACACTGGGATAATTGGCAAGAATGAAATCTGTTTTGCCCCAACCCAATCCATCCGGCAAGTTGTTGTCTAAAAATATATAATCCGGATGTTCTTCCTTTAAAAGTTGGAGGCCTTTAGCAAGTGAATTTGCAATTAATACATCAAAACCTCGCTTATTGAAGAAGGTTTTCATTAGAAACCCAAAATCCGGTTCATCATCAATGATCAATATCTTTTTATGCTCCTTCATAATTTGTTGAAAACGAAAAATCCTACCAAAATTAAAAGTGCGTTTCAAACGTTTTTACACGCCTCAATGAGGGGATGATTCAACTTGTTTCTGTTTCGTGTGGAATTTATTCCCCGCGTTATTGTTTATCAGATTTCTGTATCTAAATTGCCCGCAATGGGCATTATCTATACACTCTCAATCCGACTAAGGGCATGAAAGAAGAAAAAAGACCCATATATCTTGTCGATGATGATGAAGATGACCGTATCCTCTTTCAAGATGCACTAAAAGAAATTAATCATTCAGTTGATTTAATTTCCCTTAAAGATGGTGAAGAATTGATGGAGATTTTGGATAAAAATGTTACACCTCCCCACATCATTTTCCTTGATCTTAACATGCCTCGAAAAAATGGTTTTGAATGTTTAAGGGAAATTAAAAGCTCCGCTAAATTGAAGGACATCCCCATCATAGTATTTTCTACAGCTAGCCAACAGGAAGCTATAAAACGAGCCTATCAAAATGGCGCAACTCATTACATCTGTAAACCCAATACTTTTTTTCTGTTGAAGAAAGTTATAAACCAGGTGTTTTCCATGACATGGACTGCTGGTGAAAAAACCCCGTTTGATAAATTTTTACTTGAGCCTTAGTGTGTTAGAACGGATATCCTATAGCAATATTTAAAATCAGGTTATCCTTTCGCCACTCACTGCTTCCAAAATCAATTTGATCAAATACCCAACGGTTTTCTGGTTCGAGGTAGGGTTTACGTATTGGAAAAGCCAGGTCAAACCGGAAAACAAAAAAATTAAAGTCGTATCGCAAGCCAACACCCGTGCCCACCGCCAGTTCATTGAGGAATGTGTCTTTGTTAAATTTTCCACCCTTCCGCTTATCATTATCATCTTGATTGCGCAGCCAGATATTTCCGGCATCAACAAACACAGCGCCCTTCAGTGCTTTCCAAATATCAAAGCGATACTCCACACTTCCCTCTAGTTTAAAGTCGCCACGTTGGTCAATAAAAAAAGTATTGCTTGCATTATCCTTCAAGGCTTCATCCATGCGTACGTTATATGTCCCTGGCCCTACCGATCGTGCCGGGAAGGCCCGCAAGCTGTTTGATCCG
>JBBRKB010000273.1:0-5835 GCA_038218385.1 Cytophagales bacterium
GCCACGCATCTCAAATAATTTATTAAGAAGAACCCGGGACTTTGCGCAGATAAAAGGTGATGGCACCATCAATATGGAAATTGCACAAATTGCTTTGAAAGCACTTGATGTTGATCTTCATGGTTTGGATGATATGGACAACCGGATTTTACAAACCATTATAGAAAAATTCAAAGGTGGCCCTGTGGGATTAAGCACCATTGCCACCGCTGTTGGTGAGGAAGCCGAAACGATTGAAGAGGTGTATGAACCGTTTCTTATACAAGAGGGCTACATTAAACGAACATCCCGCGGCCGCGAGGCAACGGAGCTAGCGTACAAGCATTTGAAATTAAAACCGCCGGCGTCTAAAAGTCCGGGGTTATTTGATCTTTAACATCATATCTTAATCCATTTATAAATACTAAACAATGACATTTAAAAAAATGGCAACCTACGAGTCAACGTCATCCTATGTTTTACAAGAGTGAAACAGTATAAAAAAAATGGCAACCCTTTCGAGTTGCCATTTTCAATTCAATGTTAGTCTTCTTTATGCTGGCACTGCCTTCTTCGTCTCTACTGCCTTTTGATCTTTTTTGTCAAGATCAAGCACAATAGGCGCAGCAACAAAGATGGAAGAGTACGTTCCCACCACAATACCTATCAATAAAGCGAAGGAGAAACCACGAAGTACTTCACCACCAAATATTAACAACACCAACACCACAATCAAGGTAGTACCTGCGGTGATAAATGTCCTCGACAAGGTATCGTTGATGGCATCATTAAATATTTTAGTGCGGTCATGTGAAGTTCCCAAACCAATGTACTCACGAATACGGTCGAAGATAATCACGGTATCGTTTATCGAATAACCAATAATGGTCAAGATCGCAGCAACGAATACCTGGTCAATTTCAAACGCTATCCCAAAGACGTTGGCGATTGCAAAGGCTGCAAATACAAATAACGTATCGTGAATGGTTGCCACAATGGCGCCCGCACTGTATTGCCATTTCCGGAAACGGATAAGGATGTAAAGGAAGATGCCTAACAGGGAGAACAAACTTGCCTGCCAAGCTGAATCCTTAATATCATCAGCAACCGTGGCGCCTACTTTTGTAGAGCTACCAATCGTAAAATGTTGATCGTCTATCTGTGCGTCATTCGGTGTGTATTTCACTCCCGGGAATTTCGCTTCAATACCTGAGATCAAGGCTGTCCTTACCTTCTCATCTGCATCATCAGATTCTTCATCGATCAGGTAAGAAGTAGTAACTTTCATGGTGCTGTTGCCACCATAGTTCTTCACCTCTGTTCCTTTATTTTCAAAACTTTTTAACAAATCAACCTTAAGATCTGTAGCACTTACAGGTTTACTAAAGGAAACAATGTAAGAGCGACCCCCTTTGAAGTCAACACCCATGTTAAGGCCTTTAACAAAAAGCAAAGCAAAACCAATAATAATCACTACTCCTGAAATTGTGTATGCAAGTCGGCTGTTTTTAACAAACTCAAAATACTTCCGCTTTTTCACAAGCTTCGTAATAGATGTTTCGAAGCTGATGTTGCTCTCATCACCTTTGCGCGTCATCCATTCAATGAACACACGTGAAATGTAAACTGCTGAAAAGAATGATGTGGCAATACCAATCATCAACGTAGTAGCAAATCCTTTGATGGGACCTTGCCCCAACAAGAAAAGAAATGCACCGGTAATAAAAGTTGTCAAATTAGAATCGAAAATCGTCCAGAAAGATTTAGCATATCCCGTCTTGATGGCGTCTTTCAGTTTTCTGCCCGTGGCAAGTTCTTCTTTTATTCTTTCGAAAATCAATACGTTCGCATCTACGGCCATACCCATGGTGAGTACGATACCTGCACAGCCTGCTAGTGTGAGTGCCGTGCCTAATTGGGCCAGTACACCCAGGATGAAGAATATGTTAAATAGCAAGGCAAGGTCAGATACAAACCCACCTTTGGAATAATAGGCAAGCATAAAAATAATAACCAAGGCTAATCCGCATGCGATAGATAGAAATCCCTGGTTGAGGGCAACCTGTCCCAAGGTAGGTCCTACGATGGCTTCCTCAACAATACGTGTAGGAGCAGGAAGTGATCCGGCCTTCAATACATTTGCCAAATCTTTCGCTTCTTCAGTGCTGAAGTTACCCGTGATCTGTGAGTTCCCGTTGGGGATCTCGCCTTGGACGTTGGGAGCAGAGTATACTGTATTATCCAGTACAATGGCAATTCTCCCTTTGTTAGGTGCCGCTTCTGCTGTCATCTTGGCCCATGCCTTGGTGCCCTTTGCATTCATGGTCATGCTGATGGCAGGCGCGCCATACTGATCGGGATCAGGCCGTGCGTTTGTGATTACCTCACCGGTCAATTTCGCTTTACCGCTGCGGCCAATGTCAAGAAAGTACAAGGAAAATTTTTCTTGCTCCGTCACATCCTGTCCCACTTTCTGTGCTTTGTTAGCCCAATACACACCAACATTTCGTGGAAGCATACTACGGATCTCAGGCCTTCTAAAAATAGCATTTATCGCTGCAGTATCTTTGGGATCGTAACGGAATGATCCAGGAGGAAAACTCAACGACATCAACGGAGAGTTTGTTGATTGCTGCAAAGAATCAAGACCGGTGGCTGTGCTGTCTGATGCGCCTGCCAATTGTTGTTCCAATGCAGAAGTTGCAGAATCTGTTTGCACTTCTGTGCTTTTTACTTCCTGCTCTCCACTTCCCGATTGAAGGGCTAGCTTGGTGCGGCTCTCTCTTATAAGCGTGCTGTTGATGGCATCAATGGCAGCATTGATGGTGTAGGGTTCCACCACATCAAAAAACTCAAGACGAGCTACACCTTGTAAAAGTTTTTTTACACGCTGTGGGTTATCAGCTCCTGGAATTTCTATTTGAATTCTGCCACCTGCCAAACGTTGAATGTTAGGTGATGACGTTCCGAATTGATCCAAACGATTTTTAAGAATCGTATACGAACGCTCAACTGCACTTTCCACTTCACCATTGATTACTTCTTTTACCTTATCATCTGAATCATTGAGGCTGATACGATCACGAGTTGCTGCGTTGGCAAAAATAGTCCGTAGTTCAGTGTTTGGATTAATCTCCTTAAAGGCTTTGAAGAATAAATCCGTATAGCTATCCTGACTGGTCTTCTGCATTTCACGTGCACGGCTCAATGCCTTTACAAAAGCAGAGTCCTGGTTGTTGCCTGATAACCCTTTGATAATATCAACAGGAGAAACTTCCAACGTTACATGCATACCGCCTTGAAGATCAAGACCGAGGCTTAGCTCATTGTCTTTTACTTCGCTGTAGGTGTACTCGATACCAAAAAAATTATAAACGGGTTTGTTCCAAACGGAATCAATGTAGGCCTGTTTTTTATTGAAACTAAAAACACCTTGTGCATCGGTGGCATACGCAAGCGCACTCTTATTGACACCCTGCGACACAAATGTAAATGACAAGTAAAAGAGGCACAGGGCCGAAACAATTACGGTCAGTACAATAACAAATCCTTTGTTTTGCATAATAAATTTAAGATTAGAAAAATTTTTACTGGATAATTAAATAAGAAAGAAGATTGAAGACATGTGCCTTCAGGAAGACACACTCAGGGTGCGTTCGGGGCTATGGTAATCCGAAAGAGTGTTAAGAAATATTTTCCCAGCGAAACCGGGAGGTAATGTGATAAGACAACCTTCTTGTCTTCACGGTTGAAGATTTCGAACAACAATGTGGCCTCGTGCGAAAGGTGTACGCCGCATGCCGCCTGAACGGTGAAAGAATGTAATGATACTAAGGTTTCATTTTGTGAGTTGTCAGATTTTTGCGCATCCTTCTGCTCCGTCTTGATTTCTTTCTTGCAAAGCTCAGCACCCTGGTAATAGAAAAGCTGCGATAAGACTACCAATAAGGCAGTGCTTATTCCGAGAATGATTGTTAGCAGCTTGTATTTGCGATTTTCCATGTGATAAGGGCTACAAAAGTAGGGATTTGTGCCAAACGTGCAAGTCTTATAACAAGTTGGCCAGTTTAGCCTTAATGGCCAGCGAAATAACATCAAGCGCGCGGTTGAAATGGGTATTGTTAGGAATGACAAGATCAGCCCTTTCTTTGAGTGGTCGTATCATAGTTTCATACACGGGCATCACATGGTGTTGATAGCGATACAATACATCATCGAGGTCGTAACCACGCTCATCATTGTCGCGGCGTATGCGGCGGCTTAGTTTAATGTAATCTTTTGCTTCTATAAAAATGGAAAGATCAAGTTCCCTTTCTATCTCCGGGAAATGGAGAATAAATAATCCTTCCACAATTATGATAGGTGCAGCCCGAAACTCAAGCATGGCAGGAATGGCCTTTGGATTATTAAAGGTGTATTCTTCGCGCGAAACCGCTACTCCACTTTTTATTTTGAGGATGTCATTGTAAAACGCTTCATGATCGATGCTCTGTGGAAGGTCGTAATTCGTAACACCTTGAGCATCGATGGTCTGGGTGTTATTCTTTTTATAATAATGATCTTGAGAAATGAGGCATAGTTCATCTTCCTTAAAACGTGCAGCAAGTTCTTTCAGAAAAAGTGTTTTTCCCGAACCACTTCCACCCGTAATGCCGACAGTAAACGTCTTCTTTGCCATCGGACAAAAATATAGCTTTTTATGAAATGAATTGGGATCGTAAAAAAGCAGCCAGTTTTTTCACCGCCACCGAACGATGACTCATGGCGTTTTTTTCTGCAGATGATAGCTCAGCAAATGTTTTTTCATGATGAAGCGGTACGAAAACAGGATCATATCCAAAGCCATTTCTTCCTCTCCTTTCTAAAATAATATTTCCTTCAATGAATCCATCAAAGGAAATCGTCTGCTGCTTGTCTATGTAGGTAATGACTGTTTTAAACCTTGCGGATCGGTTTGTCACACCTTGAAGTTTTAGCAACACCATCTCCATATTATCTTCATCACTACGCTGTGGCCCGGCAAAGCGCGCGGAGAAAACACCCGGCTCATTATGCAAAGCCTCTACTTCAAGGCCACTGTCATCGGCAAAGCATGGAACATGAAAGTGCGTAAATACATATTCCGCTTTTTGTTTTGAATTGCCTTCAAAGGTATCGGCTGTTTCGGGTAGTTCATCAAAACATTGAATATCGGCAAGACTTAAAACACGGAAGTCAGACAGTATCTGCCTGACTTCCGATAATTTGTGTTGATTATTTGTTGCAAAACAAATGTCTATCATTACTTCACGGCAGCAATTGATTTCAATGTCATCTCAAAACGAAGATTGGCATTGGCCGGAATTGTGCCTTGGCCACCAGGGCCATATCCCAACCCAGAGGGTATGTAGTAAATTATCTTACCGCCTTCTTTTACCAAAGAAATACCAACTTGCAGCGCATCAATTAAGGAAAAGAGATTATAGGAGTTAAGCGTTCCCGCATCAAGCGCAGTGGTGCCTGCAAGCAAAAACATTTTGTAGTCCATAGATACCCTATCATAGACCACTGCATTATCGCCGGTTCCTTCTTCTACAATCTTATACCACATTCCACTTGGGTGCGCAATGGCATCTTCTATGGCGTTGTCAGTAATAAATTTGTGAATGGCCATCGTGTCGGCTTGAAATTGAGTGGCCTGTGCACTGGTGCGAATGATATCTTCCAAATCAAATTCATATACTAAGATAGATTTCCCTGGAACGGTTGAATTCCCTGCATCACCATAGCCGTGAAGTGACGGTACATAAAGCGTTGCACTCGTACCTTTCAATACTGACCCTACGCCATATTTGAGTCCTGCTACAGGAATGTTGT
>JBBRKB010000274.1:0-5833 GCA_038218385.1 Cytophagales bacterium
TTAATGTTGCGCAAGTGGATGTTGAAAATTTGTTTGCGTTCACCAACCCATTTAATGATAGGTAAAATTTCAGTCTTCGGATCTTTTAAGCCTTCAGCAGTTGAGCCCAGGCAAAGATTAAAACCATGTGAAGGACTATCATACAACTTAGCAAAACGTTTTATACCTTCGAATACATCGGGGCTGTTCCATCTCGTGATTCCTCTGAATCCTGCTGGTGTCGGAGGGTCGGCAATGTGATTGGCAAGTTGAACATTATATTCTTCTGCAACCGGTATTAATCGATCTAACAGATAGGTGATGCGTTCAAACATTTCATCAATGGAAACATCCCCGGCTATTGTCTTCGGTTCGTTTCGTTTCAAAGCTTCTTCATAATTCCAAGTGCTGTAGGAGGCATTTCCGCGAGTTGGGTCAACGGTTCTTCCTGTTCTCAAAATCACGTGGATAATGGTATTGTAGTTAAGAGACTTAACTCCTGTTTTGCCCGCAACCGAAATCATCTGCTGAATCATTTCTATTTCACGATCTCTCTCAGGGCTTTTGCCCAACATTATATTCGGAGTTGTTACTTTCTCAATACCCGCGGATGATAGCGGCAAATGATAAGCATCCAGACTAATACCATATTTTTCACATGCTTCCTTTTTTCTCAATGAATCTTCAAGGTCCCATCCTACTCCATCAATTACCTTCGGCTCACCACCGTCCATATTAAACACGCCATGCCTGGCTAGAAATTCAAGGTTCTCTACCGTAGTGCCACCATGTTGGCAACCTACTTTCATCAGCATGGGCTTCTTGGGTTCTTCAGCAACAACTTCTTCATGCGTATCGTTATTCGCACAGGCTGTTGTTAAAGTGCCCGCGGTGCCAAGCAGTGCGCCAACTCCTAGCGAGCCTTTTACAAGGGAGGAAAGTGCCTTCCTGCGATTTAGTTTAGGATCCAAAATCATTAGTTATACGTTTAAATTTTCTATTGTCGATTGAAGAGAAGTGCTTTTTTAAACTATAAAAACCAACCGACTTTTGGTCGAT
The DNA here is from genome assembly GCA_038218385.1 of Cytophagales bacterium. GTDB lineage: Bacteria > Bacteroidota > Bacteroidia > Cytophagales > Cyclobacteriaceae > JBBRKB01. Next base: position 1,039 of record JBBRKB010000274.1, read on the forward strand.
TGGTTTTTAATTATCGTGTGTTGAACTCTTTATTTCTTATCCCACCACACTCTTGTGTCTAGTTTGTCAGGGCCCTGGCGGCTAACAGCTTCTTCCAGATTTTCAGAGTTCACCGTTTTCTCTGAGTCTGGGTAGGTGAGCCTGCGTATAAAATCTTCCGTAGTCAAATCACCTTGAAGCGGATTAGGTGAAACATCCGGAAATCCACTTCTTCGAAAGTTCGCCCAAGTCTCATGACCATTTAGAAAGGATGAAACCCAATACTGAGTGTTGATTTGTTCAAGTTCCTTTCCCGCTACAAGCGGTTGTGCCTGAATGTAAGCTTCAGCATCCGCATCCGCTACCTTGGTATCGCCGGGCCAGCTATCCATTTGCTGCATGTGTGCCCGAATTCCTTTTTCATACGTGTCATCCAAATCGCCAGTAGCCCAGCCGCGGAAAATTGCTTCTGCCTTTAGCAACATGGTTTGAGAATACGTAACCATAAAGCTCGGTGCTTCCGGGCTTCCCATTCTCAGTCTGTCCAACTCACTATAATCGTATAAGCTTTGTAGACCATCGGCAGAAACTTGGGATGGAATGGTTGTGTTGTCAAACCCCTGTGGCATTCCTATTTGAACGCTTGGATCGAAGTTGGCCTTTGCCGGCTTCTGATCACCTTTGGTTTTCGCACCTACATATCGCACGGCAATGGAGCGCAATCGTGGATCGTTGTTATCTTTTAAAAACGTCATGAAGTCGCGATCGATATAATAGAATCCGGCCTGGCCTCCATTCAATTCCGTACCCAGTCCATTCCTAAAGTCTGCACTGTGGCGAATCACTGCGTTATCCACATTTGATTCCATCAATCCGCCAGCGATCGCTTTCGCTGCAAACTGTTGTGCCTTGGCAGGGTTGATCTTGGTGAGCCGCATAGCTGCTCTTAACATCAATGAATTGCCCAGGCGCTTCCATCGCAAGATGTTAGAGCCAACGCTGGTATACATTATTTCTTGAGGGACAGCATCCTTCGTTGGATCGAGGGAGTTGGCAGCACTTTCCAGATCAGCAAGAATATCGTTATAGATTGATTCCTGCGTGTCATAAGCCGGAAAAGCAATTCCTTTCAGGTATCCCTTCGCTGCCTGTGAATAGGGAACGTCACCATAACTATCGGTGAGGATCATAAATTCATGCGCCTTCCATATTCTAAGCATAGCCAACAGGTTAGTTTTGTTCGGATTGCCTTCAACACTGGCAATACCATCCACCAGGTTTTTAATGGTGGTGCCATATCCGTCAAACCAATTGCCTTGTGTAGCACCCCGATTGTCCTGATTAAGATTACCGCCTGTACCTACACCAACGAATGGCGTGATCATCTGCTTGGCTATAGTGGTTTCGTATGTGAAATTGTTGTAGCCAGGGGCGCTGTTGATAATCGCTCGGTTCAACTGGAATGTCGGATCGATCGAAGTCAATCGGACAGGGTCGGTGTTTATTTCATCAAATCCTTCATCGCAAGAGAAAAGTATTCCGACTGCGAAGATTAATGTCAGGATGTATTTTTTATAGTTTTTCATATCCGTGTGTTCTTAAAATTTAACATTAAGATTAAACCCAATATCACGGGTGATCGGCAATCCAGTAGCCTCCAGACCTGCGCGTGTATCACCTATAATACCATTTTGGTCGGGATGAATATGGGGAACCCATTTCTTGAGAACTGCCACATTGTTTGCCACTAAGTCCAGTTTCACTCCGCGTATATATTTGTTTTGTGGAATTATCTTGGTGAAATCATAGCCAATACTGACCTGGCGAAGTTGCCACGATCCGGCATTAAAAACCGATTGTTCTGACATTCTGTGCGTCCTGATAATTTCGTAGAAGGGTTGGATAGCTGACTGGGCCGTGTTAATGGAGCCATCAGGATTCACGCCGTCACCAACAACGAAACCAACATCCCTTCCAGGGAGTGTGGCCTTGTCCAATCCATGTCGGTAGGCATTGGTATGTGTGCCAGAAATCATCTTATGACCCAACTTAAAATCAATTAGAAAGGATGCAGTAATTCCTTTGAAGTTAAAACTGTTTGTAAACCCTCCTACCCATATTGGTAACGCACTTCCGAATTCCAATTGTTGCGTAGACCGCAAAGCTCTTCCATTGTTAGGGTCATAAACAATACGACCCTGGTCATCTCTTAAATAGCCCCAGCCATAAAGTTGTGCCATGGGTCTGCCAACAACTTGCCTTACCTCACCGTGAAAGTCTGCCTCACCTACCGTTATAAAAGTACCTTCAACATCATCACCCAGACTCAGCACTTTTGATGTGTTGTAAGAAGCATTTGCTGAAAAGTTCCAGGTAAAGTTGTCAGTTCGAACAGGTGAAATGGATGCTGCTATCTCAACTCCTTTATTCTGGCTTTCACCAACGTTTATAAGTCGATCGTTAAATCCAGAGGAGATGGGAACTTGAGCCCTGAGAATTTGATCTTCAGATAATTTATCATAGAGGGAAATTTCAAATTTCAAATTATTGAATAATGTCATTTCCAAACCGATTTCCTTTTCTTTTACACGCATGGGTTTAAGATTAGGATTTGGAACTGTTCCACTCGTAATATTGCCTACTGGTTGACTTAAAAGCTGCTGCGCGCTTATGCCATAATACAGACTGGCTGAATAAGGTGCCACATCAGTGTCACTACCTACTTCACCATAAGCTACGCGCAATTTTCCGAAGCTCAGCCAATCAGGCAGGTTCTCAAATGCCTGAGAGAAAACAAAGCTACCAGTTGCAGAGTAGTAATTGATGCTTCTTTCGGCTGGCGATAAAGTAGAAAATACATCATTCCTGACCGTGGTATTGATGTATAAAAATTCGTTATATCCAACCTCTGCAGAAGCGTACAGCGAGTTTACTTTATTCTCCGAGATGAAATAGTTTGGTGATATCTTGCTAGCGTTTCCAATGGTGTATTTATTTCGGCTATAAAAATTCTCCCCCAGTATGGTATTAACATCAGCCCTGCGGTGCATGGTGTTTCCACCCATGTTCACGTTCACCCCAAAGTCACCAAACTTTTTCTTCAAGCCTACTAAAAAGTCTGCGTTGGTCTCTCGAAACCTGCGTTGATCCTGAACATATTGCCCATTCACAAAGCCTGGAGGTGGCGCTGACTGTCGCTGAGATCCTGTAGGTAAGTTATAGTCCACATCACGCATGTAATAATCTTGTCCGAAACGCCCTTGCACATATAACCAATCCGTTATGTCATATTTCGCCGTAAGGTTTCCAAATACGCGGTCGCGTTTGTTGTTTTCAAAACGCTTTAAAGCAAAGTAGGGATTGGTTCTGTTGGTAAATCGTGAGTAGCTGATTTCATCACCATTTATATCACAACATTTTTCACGCAACAAATCCATCGGCATGGACGAGGATAATGAATAAATTACAACAGGGCTAAAATCCTGCTCGGCAATGTTGGGGGGGTTTTTTCTAAACTCATACGAATAGTTCATGTTTCCCGACACCGTTAACTTTTGAAGTTTTTGCGTAAAGCCAAGATTTACTGTTGTTCTTTTATAATTGGATCCTGGCAGGATAGAAGTTGCATCCATGTTTGCTACTGATAAACTCATTCCACCATTTTCACCTCCCGATGCAATAGTAACTGTGTTCATGAAGGTGGAGCTGTTGTTATAATAATCTCTCACTTTGCCGGGCGTGGGTTGATAAGGCACTTCTACACCATCAAATAAAATTTGTGTACCACCCATCTTTTCACCAAAACTCCACACACCTGAAGTCGGACCGGCTGCGTTAGGCCTTACGCCACCTTCACCTTGTCCATACTCGTATTGATAGTCAGTAAAGTCCAGCGGCGTTCCATTCGTATAATTCATATTGTACGTAACTCGTACACCATCTCCTTGAGCGCGATTTCTGGTCGTAATCATGATCACACCATCCTTCGCGCGGGAGCCATATAAGGCTGATGCAGCTGCACCTTTCAACACGGTCATGGAGGTTACGTCATCAGGATTAATACTACTAAGACCATCGCCACTATCAGAGTTTCTATTGCTACCCACTTCTCCTACATCTCCACTCACACCGAAGTTTTTATTGTCAATAGGTACGCCATTGACAATAATTAAAGGTTGGTTGCCGTTGCCGAACGAGGAAATACCTCGAATTCTTATCTTGCTACTTCCCTGGGGACCGGAACCTAGCTTACTAATATTTACACCCGCAACCTTACCTTGAAGTGCGTCCATAAAATTTGGTGTACGGTTGGTATTAAAATCTGATGGATCAACCTTTACGGTAGCATAGCCCAATGTTTTTTGCTCCTTCTCAATACCCAATGCTGTAACAACAACTTCACCGAGTTGTTGAATATCAGGTGTCATGAAGATATTTACTACCGTGTTGGTGCCAACGGAGACTTCCTGGCTCTGATATCCAATAAAAGAGAACACCAGCGTAACCGAACCGTCAGGTACCGTAAGAGCATAGTCTCCTTTATTATCAGAGACCGTACCGATGGTCGAGCCCTTCACGGACACGTTAACACCTGGAAGCGGATTTGAATTTTCATCCACAATTTTTCCGTTCACATTCCGTACGACATTATAAGATGTTGCATTTGATGGGCGGTTCTTATCTAACACATTTGCCGAGGCCATCTCCTGGGCATCAAGTGTTAAAAAGTTGAACACCATGCAAAACAGCATCAATAAAATGGACCGGATCTTCGGCTGTCCTTCTTGATCCCGCGTAATTAGTAATTGATTTTTCA
>JBBRKB010000275.1:0-5805 GCA_038218385.1 Cytophagales bacterium
ATTCAAAAATAATATACATGATAATAACCTGGCCAACTTTGCTCCAAAGGGAAACATAGTGGCTAAAGTACCGCAAGGCACGGGTACAATGGTGCTGGCGACACGGCATGTGGAAATATTTGAAAATAAGATTGTCAATAACATTACAGTTGGCACTGCGATCGTTAGTTATCACATTACCGAAAATCCCATCAACGATAAAGACTACAATCCATTTCCAAGTGACATTAGTGTCCATAACAATTATTATGAGAGAAAACGTGGGCGTGCAACGGGAAAGGGAAGGATGGGCAAGATGTATCGTTTTAAATTGAAGTTCGGAAAAGATGTTCCCTTTATATTGTATGATGGCATTGAAGACGCATCGATGAAAGACCGTAACATTTGCATCCATGATAATGAGAACGCCACATTTGTAAACATTGATGCAGCGCATGGGTTTAAAAACATATCACGGGATATGAAACCATACGATTGCCATCTTAAACCAATACGTGAAGTTACCCTTAGTGAAAAATGATTCTGCTTCGATTTTTTTTGATCGTTATGGTTGTTGTCTTCATTCAATCTTCAAGAAGAGCAGGGGATAAATTTGTTCGGTTTGATACATTGTCGGAGTACGGATTCTTTGAAGGTCAATTAAAGGAACTCAATCCAAGAGAAGGTATAATTCCATATGATCTCAACACACCCTTGTTTAGTAACTATGCCGAGAAAATTCGATTTGTGAAAATTCCTGAGGGAACTTCCGCAACATACAATGATAGTGTTGTTTTTAATTTCCCGATAGGGACTATACTCATTAAAAATTTTTTGTACCCAAATGATTTTAGAAAGCCAGAGAAGGGTAGGAGAATAGTGGAGACCCGTCTACTGGTTCTGGAAGAAAAGGGTTGGAATGCATTGCCTTACATTTGGAATGAAGAACAAACAGACGCCGTGTATGATCCTGCTGGTGAAACACTTTCGATTAGTTATGTGAATGAAGCTGGGAAGAAAATAAAAACGCCTTACGTTATTCCAAATAAAAACCAATGCAAGGGATGTCACTTGCGTGATAGCAAACTCATGCCGATCGGATTGGCGGCACGACATTTAAATAAAATGTTTTCGTATGCATCTGGAAATAAAAATCAATTAAGCTACTGGAACGAAAAGAATTTGCTTAAAGGATTGCCAGGGGATCATCAGTTAATTCCACAACTGGTAGATTTTAAGGATCCAACATCTCCGATTGATGATCGTGCGCGTGCCTACCTCGATATCAATTGTGGTCATTGCCACAGCCGACTTGGGCCAGCGAGTACATCCGGATTGTTTCTTGATATTCATGAAAAAGAAAAATCACATTTAGGAATTAATAAATCACCTGTTGCCGCCGGGCGTGGATCGGGTAATTTGCAATACGACATTGTGCCGGGACAACCTCAGCATTCTATTTTAGTTTTTCGCATGAAATCGCTCGATCCAGCCATTGCCATGCCTGAGATAGGTCGCGAACAAATTCACTCAGAAGGCGTAGCGTTAATAGAAGAGTGGATTCGTAAAATGCCAGCACCCTAACTATGCTGACACACCAAGAGCGATTGCTCCTACACCATCTTTCACAATTTCCAACGGATCACAAAAAGGAATGTGTTGAGCATGTATTAAATGCACGGACGCGGTATGTTACTGTTGTGTTGGAGGATATCTACCAATCCCAAAACGCAAGTGCCGTTATTCGTACATGTGAATGCATGGGTCTTCAGGATATTTATATTGTAGAAAACACGACCACGTATGATATCAACAGGCGCGTGTTAAAAGGATCGGAGAAGTGGGTAACACTTCATAAACACAAGGATAAAGGAGTAGATAATACAGAAAATGCTTTTAAAGAACTAAAGTCGAAAGGCTACACGATTCTGGGTGCAGATCCATCCGAGACAGGTATTTCCATTGATGAAATAAAGGTGGATGAAAATCCCATCGCGCTGGTCTTTGGAAATGAACTGCGGGGAATTTCAGAGAGCACCATGAACATGTGCGACAAGATTATAAAAATTCCTATGTATGGCTTTACTGAAAGTTTGAATATTTCTGTGAGCGTTGCTATCACCTTACAATCGATACTTACGCGATTAAGAAAATCATCGGTAGACTTTCTTTTATCGGAATCAGAAAAGGAAATACTGAGATTGAATTGGTATCGAAAAATAGTTCATCGTTCAGATATTGTTGAGCGGGAGTTTATGCGAACAATTGCTTAGCTTTAGCGTTGGTTCTATAGTGGCTATGCGGAAATTTTTTAAGGTAGTATTATTTTTTATACTGGGACTTCTCTTGCTCTTGTTGTCCTCCAACATATGGGTTGTCTGGAGTACCAAAGACAAAGTCTATTCCGACATCAATCTGTTGCCATCAAATGATGTGGCACTGGTGCTAGGAACGAGCCATCGCACAGTGAGTGGTGATCCAAATGTTTTTTTTGAAAATCGTATTGAGACTGCCTATCATTTATATGCGGCGAATAAGGTTACGCATTTCATTGTGAGTGGTGACAACCGAACCCGGTATTATAACGAGCCTTTGAAAATGCAAAAGGCGCTTATTAAGAAAGGTGTTCCTTCTAATGCGATTACATTAGACTACGCCGGACTGCGCACACTTGATTCCATTATTCGCTGCAAAGAAATTTTTGGCCAGGATAAGATCACCGTTATCACGCAGTCTTTTCACAGCTATCGGGCATTGTTTATCAGTAACTATTATGGTATTAATGCAGTGGCCATGGAAGCGGCAGAACCAGATTTTGATAAAACCCCAGGCGTGAGGATACGCGAGTACTTGGCACGCACCATGGCGGTTATTGATTTGTATCTATTAGGCACCACTCCCCGATTTATGGGTCCAAAAGAAGATTTAAATAATAGTAACTAAGCGAAACATTCTACATTCCTTTCTAGTTTAAATTACCTAGTTTTACACGTTACTAAGATCTTGTGCGATTCTTTACTAAAAGTATTTCTCTTAAAGTTGCCACACTTCTGTTTGGTATACTGAGTATTTCCATTTCCCACGTATTCTCTCAAGAAACAATCGTTAGAGGGAAAATTACAGATGCGGATTCAGGTGATCCTATTCCTTTTGTCAATGTTGTATTTAAAGGTACCAATTTTGGAGCGACCACCGATTTTGATGGCAACTACGAAGTAAAAACCAATGAACCAACCGATACCTTATTGGCTTCTTATATTGGCTATAAAGTTCGTAAGAAGGTAATCACAAAAGGAATAGCACAAACGATCAATTTCCAATTGGAAGAGGATGTAACGAAGCTTCAAGAATTTATTTTTAACGCGGGGGAAAATCCAGCCTTTGGCATATTAAGAAATGTGGTGAAGAATAAATCCACAAATGATAAACGCAGGCTCTCCGCTTATGAATATGAAACCTACACCAAAATAGAAATCGATGTGGATAACATGTCGGAGAAGTTTCGGCAAAAAAAACTGGTAAAAAAAATAACACAGGTATTGGACAGTGTAGAGCGCATTGCCGGTGAGGATGGAAAACCCGTTCTCCCCATGTTTATATCTGAAAGTGTTTCCAAAGTATATTTTCGCGATAGCCCTCAATTAAAAATGGAGAACATCCTAAACTCCAAAATAAATGGGGTAGGGGTAGAAGACGGAAGTATGGTGACCCAGTTTATAGGTTCTTCCTTTCAAGAGTATAATTTCTACGCTAACTGGCTCAACATTGTAAGCAAAGATTTTGTGTCACCCATTGCCGATGGATGGCGATTATATTATGAATATGACCTGACCGATAGTCTTGATATTGATGGAAGTTTTTGCTATCGGCTTGACTTCTTTCCCAAGAGCGCTCAAGACCTGGCCTTCACAGGTACGCTATGGATCACGAAAGATGAGTATGCATTAAAACAAATAGACGCTACAGTAGGTAAGGAAGCTAATCTTAATTTTGTTGAAAAGATCAAAATTCAACAAGAGCTCGTAAAGTCTACTGACGGTGCGTGGTTGCCCTCAAAGAACAGAATTCTGATTGATGTTGGTGAGATGACCAGTAATATGGCCGGTGTGCTCGGTAAATTTTATACGTCCAATAAAAATTTTGTGGTAAATCAACCGCACGAAACATCTTTTTATGAGCATGCTATTGTTGTTGATGAGCAGGCCTATATGATTAAAGACGAGGAGTCATGGGATGAGCTTCGGCATGAACCCCTGTCGGAAACAGAAAAGAATGTTTACCGGATGATTGACACTTTGCAAAACATTCCCATCGTGCGGACCTATACGGACATCATCAAGATCCTGGTTAACGGGTATTTTGATGCAGGTAAACTTTACCTTGGTCCCTATGCTACTGTGTTTGCATGGAATTCGATTGAAGGGTTTCGTCTTCAGGGTGGTTTTAAAACCAGTGCGCGCTTCAGTAAGAAATGGGTTCTTGGTGGGCAGATCGGGTACGGTTTTGACGATCACCGAGTAAAATATTCGGGCTTTGTTGAAAATATAATATCTCGAGAGAAATGGACTACGTTAGAATTAAGTGTACGAAGTGATGTAGGTCGTGTGGGATTGAATGATGATGATAACAATTCTTCTTTCTTGTTTTTTGCGGCTCAGCGCTATGGCAACATTCGAAGAGGGTATTATTTTAATGAATCAAAAGTTGATTTTAGCCGCGAACTGTTCAAGGGGTTCACCCAACGTATAGCTATTAGGTACAACACCTTCACGCCCACATTTCCCTTTGGTTATTATTCCCCAAATGATATTAACGAATTTAATGACACCTACGAAACGGCAGAAGCTATTGTGGAGACACGGTATGGACGTGACGAATTGTTTATTCAAAACGATAACGAACGCTACAGCTTAGGGGGCAACAAATGGCCTATCATCACACTGCGTTACACCAAAGGCTTAAGCGGTATTATGGGTAGCGATTTTAATTATGATAAACTCAGACTTACCATTGCCAAGCGCATTCGGTTTGGTCCATTGGGAACAGGCTATATGAATGTAACAGGTGAACAAATATTTGGGACATTGCCCTACCCCTTGCTCTCACTCCACCTGGGTAACCAGACGCCCCTGTATGCGGGCTTTAGTTACAACCTCATGGACTATGGTGAATTTGTGAGCGATCAATATGCTTCCCTTCAATATCAACATCACTTTGAAGGTTTTATCCTAAATAGGATACCCTTGATGAAAAAACTTAAGTGGCGCTTGGTTGGATCGGCCAATGTGCTGTACGGTTCATTAAGCCAAAAGAACAGGGACATCATCGCGGCCAATGCTTTTGATGGTACAGCTACTCTTCCTGTAGGCAATCTTCAGGGCAACAAGCCGTATGTGGAACTGGGCTATGGTGTTGAAAATATATTCAAGTTTTTCAGGATTGATTTTGTACACCGTCTTTCCTATCTCGATTACCTTGATAACAGTGGAGAGTTGGTTGATACAAGAAAGTTTGCCGTCCTTTTCAGTTTCCAGTTTACCCTGTAGATGCCCTTCCAAAGCAGCCAAAAAATTGCATCTTTGTGGCTTAATTAAATTTAAAATTGCAATGACCGTGAAGATTACATTGCCCGATGGAAGTGTTCGTGAATTTCCATCAGGTGTTAAAGGATTGGAGATCGCACAAAGTATTAGTGAAGGCCTGTCGCGCGTGGCATTGGGCATTGAAGTAAACGGAGAAGTTTGGGATTTGTCGCGCCCCATCACAACTGATGCAGGTATTAAATTATTAACATGGAATGATAAAGAAGGGAAGACAACCTTCTGG
>JBBRKB010000276.1:0-5762 GCA_038218385.1 Cytophagales bacterium
AGTTGGGAAATGTTCCAGTATTTTTTTGTAGAGATCAATGTTAGGTCCTTTCAACGTTCCATCTGTGTTGATGTCTGTGCACGTAACATAGGTTAGTCCCTTTCCTATATATTGTTGTATAAATTCAATGAGGTTTATGGATGAGTCTTCCTGCCAACCACTGATGGCAATTTTTTCATTCTTTACATCAGCACTCAAAATAATTTTTTCGGGCGTGAATTTCTCTATCCATTCAAACACCAGCGCCGGATTTTTAACGGCAACACTGCCAAGATTGACTTGCTCAACACCAATGTTGAAAAGTTTTTTGATATCATCTTCCGTTTTAATACCACCACCAAAATCGACCGAAAGGTTTGTTTCCCTACAGATGTCTTCCGCTACTTTCCAGTTTATTACTTTGCCTGCTTTGGCTCCGTCAAGGTCAACCAAATGGAGGTATTGTATGCCCGCATCTTCAAATGATTTGGCGACTTCCAAAGGTTTTTCATTATAGATTTTTTTCTGATCATAATCGCCTTGCGTTAGCCGTACGCACTTGGCATCAATAATATCTATCGCGGGAATAATTTTCATTCGCTATACGTTTAAAAAACTTTGCAATACTTTAACGCCTGCTGCGGCAGATTTTTCCGGATGGAACTGCGCGGCGTAAAAATTATCGCGGTGCATGGCAGCACTAAACGGGGTGATGTATTCTGTTATCGCTGAAGTATTTTCATTCACCGGCACATAGTAACTGTGCACGAAATAACAAAACTCATTCTCCAAGGACGGATCTAACCAGTTGTTTGACAGCGTTAATTTGTTCCATCCCATGTGTGGCACTTTTAAATCTCCTTGCGGTAAAAACTTTTTCACTGGCTCATCAAATATTCCCAGGCAAGGCGTATTATATTCTTCTGAATGCATGCACATGAGCTGCATCCCCAAACAAATCCCCAGCACAGGTTGCTTCAGTGATGTAATAACCTTATCAAGTTTTGTGTCTTGTAAATATTTCATCGTTGTACTCGCCTCACCTACACCTGGAAAAATAACCTTATCAGAATTGGCAATCTCCTCCGGATTATCCGTGATCAAAAAATCTATTCCCAGCCGCTCTAGGGCAAAAGACACGGATTGGATGTTGCCGGCGTTGTATTTTATGATACTCAGTTTCATATTGATAAGCTGAGATAAGGTACGAGGTACGATGTACGAAGTACGAGGGTTAAAAAATTCATCATTACTATTTGTCTTTTGTGTTATTAGCTCTGGTTGTCTTTATTGCAGCTACGGTCATAGCAAGCAACTCACCGGCTTCATCAATTTGCTTATTTAATTCAAGGTTAAGGGCAGGATTAAAATATTGAAGAAGTTCGAGGAAGTATATCGATTCATCTAATTCTTCTTGTAGGATTTTTAATTTGTTTATAAAGTCTGCTGGTGACTTAGCCCTGCATGCTGCACGATAATTTGTACCAGGAGAACTTGAAGATCTAATAAGTTGATTCGCATACGCATTGTTAATCGTACTCTTCGGTAACTGTTGAATTAAAATTGCAACATTAATAGCAAAAAACTTATAACGCTTTTTAAGATCCTGCATATTTTTAAGTTTATATCTCGTAAATCGTACCTCTTACCTTATCCCTTCCTAACATCTCGTCCCTAACACCTCGTACATCGTACCTCTAACCTCGTACTTTTTCAAAGCATTCCCTTCGTACTTGGCAACGCATTCCCTTCTTTCTTCACCGCCATCTTCACCGCTTTTGCAAACGCTTTAAATATGGCTTCTATCTTATGGTGTTCGTTTGTTCCTTCGGCTTTAATGTTCAGGTTGCTTTTTGATGTGTCAGAAAATGATTTAAAGAAATGGAAAAACATTTCTGTTGGCATCTCGCCAATCTTTTCTCTTTTAAACTCAGAATCCCATACTATCCACGGCCGGCCACCAAAATCTAGAGCCACTTGTGCGAGGCAATCGTCCATGGGCAAGCAGAAGCCGTAGCGCTCTATGCCACGCTTGTCACCCAATGCATGTAAGAAAGCTTCACCCAATGCAAGGCCTGTGTCTTCAATGGTATGATGCTCATCAATGTGAAGATCTCCTTTTACATTGATAGTCAGGTCAATTCCACCATGACGCGATAGCTGGTCTAACATGTGATCAAAAAAACTAATACCTGTTGAGATGGAAGACTTGCCTTCGCCATCAAGGTTTATTTCTATTGCTATGTCAGTTTCTTTTGTTGTTCTTTTTACTGATGCCTTGCGATTCGGCTTGGAGAGCAACTGATATATTTCTTCCCAAGAAGTAGTGATCAAAGCGCAATGTTCTGCTAATCCTTTTTCCTGTAGCTTGTCATTCAACGAACCATCATTTATCAGGATACCTTTTGCGCCAAGGTTTTTGGCCATCTCTATATCGGTGAGCCTGTCACCGATTACATAAGATTGTTGCAGATCATACGATGACGAAAAATATTCCGTCAGCATGGCAGTGCCAGGTTTACGGGTTGGTTTGTTTTCATGTGGGAATGATTTGTCAATAAAAACTTTTTCAAATCGAATGTTTTCCGATTCAAATGTTTTCATCATGCGCTCATGTGTAGGCCAGAATGTGTCCTCCGGAAAACGATCGGTGCCCAGTCCGTCCTGATTGGTAACCATGACCATTTCAAAGATTGTCTCCTTTGCGATCTTACCAAGGGCAGTAAACACGCCTGGATAATATTCCAACTTTTCGAGTGAATCGATTTGTTCATCACGTGGTTCGAGGATGAGGGTGCCGTCACGATCGATAAATAATACACGCTTCATTTTATTGCTTGTTGAGTTTTTTAAGAGCACTTAAAAGTTTGTTATTTTCTTCGGGTGTTCCGATGGTGATGCGCAAGCAATTGTAACAGAGCACTACTTTTGATCGGTCACGTACTACAATGCCATTGTCCATGAGGTATTGATATGTGTTGTGAGCATCTTTCATCTGAACAAGAACGAAGTTGGCATCCGAGGGGAATATTTTTTCCGTCATGGATAGCCGGAGAAGATTTTGAATGAGCTTATCGCGTTGCTTCAGGATTTCTTTAACGTTTTTGTTTTTCTTGCTTTCCTGTGAAAGTTCTTCTAATGCAAGCTCCTGTGTTTTAATGCTTATATTATAAGGATACTTTATTTTATTTAACACGTTGATGATGTCTTCAGAAGCATAACACATTCCCAACCGAAGTCCTGCAAGTCCCCATGCTTTTGAAAAAGTTTGAAGGATGACCAGGTTTGGATATTTATGCAACTCTTTTATAAAACTATTTTGCTTGGCGAAATCAATGTAGGCTTCATCAATCACTACCAGCCCATAAAACCGTTTGAGAACTTCAGTGATCTTATTGGCGTCAAGCAAGTTGCCTGTTGGATTATTAGGACTACAGAGAAAAATGATTTTCGTGGTAGCGTCAAACGTTCTTGGGAACGCAGCAAGATCCAAATCAAAATCGGGTGTGAGCAATACGCGTTGAATATTTACGGCATTCACATCTGCACATACCGAATACATACCATATGTTGGTTCCGTTATCAATATGGAATCCTGATTGGGTTCGCAAAAAGCACGGATCAATAAGTCGATGGCTTCGTCACTTCCATTTCCGAGGAAGATTTGCTTTTCATCAATATTTTTAATCGCTGATAATTTCTTTTTCACTTCCCATTGCAAGGGATCAGGATATCGGTTGTAAGGGGAGGGGTATGGATTTTCATTCGCATCAAGAAATACCTCTGCCTCTCCTTTGAATTCATCACGCGCTGATGAATACGGTTTAAGGTTTAGAATATTTTTTCTCACCAGCGATGATATGTTGAGTGTCTTCTTCACTTTTTGGGGTTGTTAATTTTGTTGAGTCGCACGGTCACGGCATTCTTGTGTGCATGAAGCATTTCTGCTGCTGCCAAGATTTCCACTACGGGGCCAAGCGTTTGAATTCCTTTGTCGGTTATTTTTTGAAACGTAATGTATTTCATAAAACTCTCGAGTGATACACCCGCATATGCTTTAGCATAACCATTGGTTGGCAATGTGTGATTGGTGCCGGAGGCATAATCGCCCGCAGCTTCGGGTGTATATTCACCCAGAAAAACAGAACCTGCATTGATGATGCTGTCGGCAATCGCTTCGGGGTCACGCGTGTTGATGATCAAATGTTCAGGGGCATATTCGTTGATGAAGTTAACGCAATCTTTATTTTCATTAAAAATAACAACTCGGCTGTTGGCCAACGCTTTTTCAGCGATCGCTTTTCGCGGAAGCGCTTGCAATTGCTTTTCAATTTCTTTTTGAATGGCTTTCAGTTTTTTATTGCCCGTAAGCACCAACATTACCTGACTGTCTTCACCATGCTCTGCTTGGGATAAAAGATCGGCAGCAAGAAACGCAGGGTCTGCTTTTTCATCAGCCATCACCAAAACTTCCGATGGGCCGGCAGGCATGTCAATGGCAACTCCAGTCTGGCTTACCAATTGTTTTGCTTTGGTCACGTATTGATTTCCCGGACCAAAAATTTTGTAGACTTTCGGAATGCTCTCTGTTCCATATGCAAGGGCGGCAATGGCCTGTGCACCTCCTACTTTAAATACGTTTGTAACCCCCACTATTTTGGCTGCATAGAGAATGGCGTTGTTAATATCCCCATTTTTATCAGGTGGTGAACATAAAATTATTTCACGGCAGCCCGCCAACTTTGCTGGTATGGCCAACATCAATACAGTAGAAAAGAGCGGAGCTGAACCCCCCGGAATATAAATACCTACACGGTCAATGGCCACACCTTTGCGCCAGCAGGTAACACCTGGCATGGTGTCGAGAATTAAGGGATCTCTTTTTTGTGCCTCGTGAAATTTTTGAATGTTGCGTGCCGCCGTTTGAATAGCTTCCTTCAAATCGGTGGGCAAAGAATTTTCTGAATTGGATAATTCTTCTTCTGATACCTGAAGGGTTTCAATTTTAATTTTATCAAACTGTAACGTAAGTTCTTGTATGGCCTTATCGCCCGATTTCTTCACAAGGTCGAGAATATTTTTTACGGCGCTATCAAGAAACTCCAACTCCAGTTGAGGCCGTTCACATAATTCAGCCCAAAGTTTTCTAGGTGGGTTGTTGAATGTTTGCATCTTCAGTAATTTTAAACGATCATTTTTTCGATTGGAACAACCAGTATTCCTTCGGCACCTGACTCTCTCAAGAGATCAATCTTTTCCCAGAAATCATTTTCATCTACAACGGAATGCAGCGAACTCCACCCTTCACGCGTTAGCGGTAAAATAGAAGGACTTCGCATGCCTGGAAGAACGCTTGTGATTTTTTCAATGGCTTCGTTGGGACAATTCAGCAAAATGTATTTGTTGTTTCGTGCTTTCCTCACGGCTTCTATCCGGAATAAAAGTTTGTCGACTATGGCTTGTTTTTCAGGCGATAGTTTTGGGTTTGAAATCATCACGGCTTCGGATTCCATAACGATTTGCACTTCTTTTAAGCCGTTGCTCATCAAGGTGCTGCCTGTGCTTACCAAATCGCAGATGGCTTCAGCCAAACCAATGCCGGGCGCAATTTCAACAGAGCCACTAATTTCATGGATGCCGGCGCTGATATTATTTTTTTTCAAAAACGCCTGAACAATAACCGGATAGGTGGTGGCAATATTTTTTCCGTTGAGCCATTCAAGACCAGTATAATTTTCTGCGCGCGGAACGGCAAGGGACAGCCTGCACTTGGCAAAATCGAG